>CBDTUM010000138.1:0-11277 GCA_965363495.1 uncultured Desulfopila sp. | reverse complement strand
GGAATACCGAGTCCAACAGCCAGTGAATTGCCGTAGCCGAGAATGGAAACCCCCCTCAGCCATTCAGCACTCATTTGTTTTAAATCACCCTGTACCATGATCGTCCCGGCAGGTTTGACGGGTACGCCATTACTGTGTCTGGGGGCATGAGGATTATGCTGGGTACCTCGCCAGGTAACGTAGCCATACCCGCCGCCAAGAAAAATACGCGTACCAACTCCAATTGTTTTATAATAAGGATCATTGAGCAGAGGACTCAATTCACCGGCACTGCAAAAATTAGCATTGCCACAATTCGGTTTCAGCATCCCCATATAAGTATAGACAGCCTTATGAGATAAATTGACTGCACAATTATAATTCTGGTAACCATTTCGAGGATTACAAAGCAAGGCATAGGGAAGATCTTCCAGGCCTACCTCTTTTTTCATTTTCTTCGCGGCATAACAATCTGTCCCATACGCTTTCGCTTCCAACAGCAATTTTTTGCCGCGTAGCAGATCTTCTATGACGTGCCCTCCGCCATATCTGAACTCACCTGGATAAATTTTATTTAAAGGATCGTCTTCTGCAGGTTCAGTAGCGCCAAGATATGCATCGACTGCCGCCAGACCGGCATGCGCAGGAACTTTGTTTATCCAGACCTTTGAGGCTTTAATAGTCGGTGTCATCTGACCGAAATTAAAAAACAAACCGGAAGAACACATCGGGGAAAACGTTCCTGTCGTAACGACATCAACTTTTCTTGCTGCTCCTTCCGGGCCATTTTTCTTGACAATACCGACCATTTCTTCCGCAGTCACGACAACCGCTTCCCCTGCCTTTATCCGGGCATTTATTTCCTCATATGTTTTTTGAATTTTCTTGTCGCTCATTTGAATCCTGCTGTTTTTTGTTTAAGATATAAAGATGGTATCACGTTAATGATTACTTTCTTCCGTCTGACAGCCTTAACTCGTTTCCATCCTGAAATGCGACATTTTTTTCTCAATTGAGGCGCTCGATAAATTTAACTGCAGGCATGTAATTGATATCGAAGTCTCGCTAAGCTCGCTTATCTCCGAGGATTAAAGTTTGAGAACAACGAAGAGTTAGGGTAAAATGGCCGTTTCGTGATGGAAACTAAGTAAGTAAGAGGAATACTATAGCTCTCTTTTGCGCCTTGACATAGTAATTTCTTTGGCCTAATTTACTTGCGCTGCGTGAAGCAAATCAGTAGAAAACTCATTCCCATTGCTAAAGCAAGGAGCAGTATGAAATCTGAGCAAAAAAAAATGATAGTTTCGGTTCGTGACACAATCGATTCGATAGATAATAAGATTCTCGATTTACTCAAGGAACGGCTCACCTGTGCAAAAGAGATCGGTCGTCTTAAAGATGGTGAAAAAAGGGCAAAATGGGATCCTCTCCGGGAACGACAGATTTATGATAGACTGTTTAAAGATAATAACGACATCTTTCCACCGGATGCCCTTAAATCAATTTTTCATGAAATCATTACGACCTGCCGACTGTCTCAGAAAAAAGCCGAGGTTGCTTTTCTAGGGCCGGAAGCAACTTTCAGCCATCTTGCCGGGGTTAAATATTTTGGTCATTCGGCTGATTATAAAGCCATGGAAACCATAGAGGATGTATTTGCCGAAGTAGAAAAAGGCCGCACCAGGTATGGCATTGTCCCAGTCGAAAACTCGATTGAAGGTGCGGTGTTTTCTACGCTCGACTGTTTTATGAAATATAAGGTGCAGATTTGTGGCGAATTGCAGCTTGAGATAAGCCATAGTCTGGTCTGCCGATCCGGAAACATTGAGGACATTCAAACCGTCGCTTCCCATGCTCAGCCCCTTGCCCAGTGCCGCCAGTGGTTACGAAAACATCTCCCGGCAACGCCCACCCTGCCGGTTTTCTCCACTGGAGCGGCTGCACAGATGGCTGCCAACAACCCCAACATCGGGGCGATTGCATCTTCTCTGGCCATAAAAACATACGAGCTTCAGGTCGTCGTTCAGGGAATTGAGGATTATCGAGGCAACACTACCAGGTTTTTAGTGATCGGCAATAGGTCACCATCTCGGAGCGGGCAGGACAGAACATCACTCCTAATAGGACTCATGGATCGCCCAGGATCACTCAATGACATCCTTTCCGCCCTCTCTGAAGAAGATATCAATCTGGCCAAAATAGAATCCCGGCCCATCAAAGGAAAGCAGTGGAAATACCTCTTTTTTATAGATATGCTCGGGCATATTGAAGACGACAAGATACGGAGGGGCTGTGAAATTCTTAAATCAATGTGTTCATACTTCGAGTGGCTGGGCTCATATCCTCAGGACCAGCCCTCAACCACCGATTCGTGACATCCGTCCACTGCACGATTGGCGTTCTTTTGACGTGAGGCCGTCCTGTAAGGTATGACCTTGTGGTTTATCCAGGATGGTTTGTCGTATACTGTCAACAATATCCTGATCAGATGCTCCTCCCCGCAACAGTGATTTCAGATCAGTTTCACTGTCATTGAGCAGGCACGCGCGAAGCTTCCCTTCCGATGTCAACCTGAGCCTGTTGCACTGATCACAAAAATGATGACTTATTGGACTGATAAATCCGACAGCTCCCGTTTTGTTGTCAAAAGACTGTAGATCAAACATTCGAGCCGGCCCTTCCCCATGCTCTTTTTTGAAAGGGGTCAGCACTCCCAGTTCGGCGATACGCGATTTAATCTCTTCTGCCCCGATAAACTGGTCTTTCTGGTGGCTGTTTTGGTGACCAACTGGCATAAACTCGATAAATCTTATTTTAAAGGGCTCTTCCAAGGCCAACCTGCCGAAATCCTGAAATTCATCGTCATTGACGCCTTTCATGGCGACGACATTAATTTTGACTTTAAAACCGACCTGTTTAGCAACCTGAAGACCCTGCCATACTCTGGCGAAATAATCGTATCCAGTTATTTTTTTAAATTTTTCCGGCTGTAGTGTATCGAGAGAAACATTTATGTAACGAATTCCACCGGCATAGAGTCTTTCGGCATATTCAGCCAGCAACACCCCGTTGGTGGTTAACCGCACTTGGTCCAGGCCATCCAGAAGAGAGAGTTGATGGATAAAACCCAAGACTCCCTTCCTGACCAGCGGTTCTCCACCGGTAAGCCGTAATTTGTTCATACCGAGTTTAACGGCAAGTCGCACGACTCGAATTAATTCTTCATAGCTGAGCAGGTCACTATGGGCAAGAAAGACACCCGTTTTGACTTGGCCGTCAGCGGCTTCAGTTTCCCCTGGAATACTAGGCATACAATACGAGCAACGGAGGTTGCAGCGATCGGTCAGGGATAATCTCAGATAGGATATGGTCCTGGAAAACTGGTCGACAAGTGGAGAAATTGCTGGTATTTTTTCTTTCACGATTTACTGTCTATTGCATTATTATCAACTTAGAGAAGCCATTGTCTGTCAATCACTTCCGCTTTACTGACCATTTCTTACTCTGAATAACAGCAGTAACACAATCAAAAATCAAGCTTAACCTCAAAAAAAACCCTTATGCTTATTCTAGGTATAGAGAGCTCCTGCGATGACACTGCCGCCGCAGTACTTGAAGATAATGTTATTCTCTCCAATGTGCTCACCAGTCAAGACCAAATCCATACAAAATTTGGCGGGGTAGTGCCGGAACTGGCGTCCAGAAAACATCTGCAGGCTATTCACCCAATGGTTGTAGCAGCACTTTCAGAAGCGGGAAAACAGCTCGCCGATATACAACTCATCGCCGCAACTCGCGGACCAGGCCTTATAGGCTCGTTGCTCGTTGGATATTCATACTCTAAGGCACTTTCCTACGTTAGCAAGATTCCGTTTGTCGGCGTGGATCACATGGCCGGCCACATTCTATCGATTTTCCTTAGCCGGAATAAACCATCTTTTCCCTACATCGCTCTTATCGTCTCTGGAGGTACTTCAGCTATTTACCTTGCCACAAGCTATAACGATTTTCAGCTTCTAGGAAGAACCCGAGACGACGCGGCCGGGGAAGCCTTCGACAAGATAGCTAAACTCCTTGGGCTCCCCTATCCAGGCGGACCCCAGGTGGCCAGGATGGCCGCGAATGGAGATCCTCAAACGATTCACTTTCCAAGAGCCTGGCTCGATGCAAACTCTCTTGACTTCAGTTTCAGCGGTGTAAAAACAGCTGTCCTCAATCACGTGAATCGCTGCCGACAACAGGAGATTCCTCCGAACATCGAAGACATCTGTGCCTCTTTTCAGGAGGCAGTTGCCGAGGTACTTGTTGAAAAAACCATTTCTGCCGCCAGACAAAATCATATCAACACAATTGTTGTCGGGGGCGGCGTATCGGCAAATCTAAGGCTTCGCGATCTTTTTGCCGCACGATGCGCCACTGAAGACCTCCTTTTCTATGCCCCGGAACCAATTTATTGTACAGATAACGCCGCGATGATTGCACTCTCCGGATACCATACATACAACCATTCGGGCCCGATTTCGCTTGATGAAGATGTCTATTCCCGATCTCAACTTGGTTGATAATTGCTAGCAATGAACGTTCCACGATATATTAAATATAATTTTATTAAATTTAAACGATTACAGGGAAGTCCGCAGGCACTGGCCGGCGGCACTGCAATTGGAATTTTTGTTGGTCTTACGCCAACAATTCCATTTCATACCGTATTGATCGTCTTTTTCTCATTACTGACGAGAACATCGACTCTAGCCGGAATTGTTATGAGTTGGATAGTTTGCAATCCATTAACCTATCTGCCAATTTATTATCTCTCCGCGGTGATTGGCAATCACCTTACTCCTTATGAGTTGAATCTAAAAAACGTCCGGAGTGCTCTGGAGCTGGCAATGGCCGGAGATGGCATCCATAATTCTTTAACCATCCTTGTTCGATCGGGATATGAAGCGCTGGTTGTTATGGGGGTTGGCGGAGTGTGCATTGCGTTGCCGATCGCCATAATCAGTTATTATCTCGCCCTGATTTTTTTCATACAACTCAGGAAAAACAGAATGAAAAAGCATGTGCTTAATTAACCACCTAATATTATGACAAAATACGGACAACACGCACGCGAGACACTGCAAAGCAACCAACTGGCACCCAAAAAACGGCTGGGTCAGAATTTTCTTGTCCACAAAATGACTGCTGAGGCTATCGTTCGTGCAGGAAAAGTAGGCAGCACGGATATTATCCTGGAAGTTGGAGTAGGACTTGGCGCCTTGACTCTGCCCCTTGCAGCGACTGCACAACATGTTTTCGGCTATGAAATTGACAGCGGGATTATTCGCTTTCACCAGGAAGAAGGTGACTTACCAGACAATGTGACCTTGGTGCATCAGGATATTCTCAGCGCTGATTTTGGGGAAATTGCCCGACAATGCGGCGGAAGTTTGAAGATACTGGCCAATCTCCCCTATTCTATTTCCAACCCATTCATTTTCAAACTCATTGACAATGCTTCTCTGATAAGTACCGCAACAATCATGCTGCAAAAAGAAGTTGCCGATCGCTTAATGGCTGCTCCCAATACCAAAGATTACGGGATCCCGACTGTGCTCCTCGCCAGTTGCGCGACAGTGCACAAGCTCATGACCCTTAAACCAGGCGAATTTCACCCGCGCCCAAAAATCGATTCGGTGGTCGTCACTCTCGATTTTAGCCAAGGATTGCAACAGCCAGTGGGAGCGGAAAAATATGACTTCGCTCTCTTTCGCCAGCTGATCAGGACAACATTTAATCAACGCCGAAAAACCATTCTCAATACTTTGAGCGGGGCGAGCCTCTTTGGCGATCCGGCCAAACAAGATAAAGTCGCCAATAAAGAACGCACCCGCCAGGCCATTGAACAGGCCAGCCTCCAGCCCAACGCCCGACCGGAAACGCTGACCTGCACTGATTTTATCAATCTGGCAGTACAGATAGCAAACAGCAGAAAAATGGCAACGCAGGCACCGGATCAGGCCGAATAGCCCCCTGCATAATTGCTGTCTTTTCTAATAGTCTTATATTATAAGAGACGAGTATGCTAATTTTAGCTAAAGGCCCTGCGGGGATTGAAAAGAACACCCGTCAAGGATACTGAACTGAGTACCCTCAAGGGGCATTGAAAAGAACACCCGTCAAGCGAGTACTAAACTGAGTCCCGGCTTATTTCCCGTTTACCGGGGTTAAATAGCTCTATAACTTTACATAAAACAATGGCAACTGAATCAAAGCATATCGTTCCAATTCCTGTAATTCCCCCCGTAATCGTACCCCCACACCCTCAGTGGCCATCGCTGTCCGACTCGGAGACCACACTTTTAAAAGAGCGGATCAAAGTGCTTCTTGACCAGCAAAACGCCGTTCTTGTCGCCCATTATTATACTGACGGAGCCCTGCAGGATCTGGCTGAAGAGACCGGCGGCTGTGTCGCAGACAGTCTGGAAATGGCTCGCTTTGGAACAGAACACCCCGCCAAGACACTGGTTGTTGCCGGCGTTCGATTTATGGGCGAGACCTCAAAAATCCTCAATATCGAAAAAAGAGTCCTTATGCCGGACCTCTACGCCACCTGTTCTCTTGACGAAGGTTGCCCGTATGAAATGTTTGCCGCATTTTGTGATCGACATCCCCAACACACCGTCGTCGTCTATGCCAATACCAGTGCCCAGGTAAAAGCCAGATCCGACTGGGTGGTAACATCCGGCATCGCCTTGCCGATTATTAAGCATCTCGCTGAAAAAGGCGAAAAAATCCTCTGGGCCCCAGACAAACACCTTGGAGGCTATGTACAAAAGCTTACCGGAGCCGAGATGATCTTCTGGCCCGGTTCCTGTGTTGTTCACGAAGAGTTCCGTTCTGTGGCCCTGGAGAGATTGCGTAAACTCCATCCGCAAGCGGCGATCCTTGTCCATCCGGAATCGCCGGAGGCAGTCGTCAACCAGGCCGATGTGGTTGGTTCGACAACCGCTCTTATCAAAGCGGTGACTACTCTTCCGAACAAAGAGTTCATTGTCGCAACCGACGCCGGTATTTTCAACAAAATGCGCCAGCTGGCACCGGACAAGATCTTGCTCGAAGCACCAACTGTCGGTGAAGGGGCAACCTGTCAGAGCTGTGCCAACTGTCCCTGGATGGGCATGAATTCACTACATAACCTCGAGGAACTCCTGAAAACGGGCAAAAACGAGATTCATGTATCCCCTGAAATTGCTGCAAAAGCTCGTATACCTATCCAGAGGATGTTGGATTTTGCTAAAAGTATGAAAAAATAGCCTTTTATCGTCTGAAAATTAAACCTGCAACCATTGCGCATACCGCCACTGCAGACTCTGCCAGCTGAACTGGTCCGTCATCGTCCACGCTGTCGACCGGTCAAGCCTGCAATGTTCTTGCACGGCCTTCTCCAGCTTTTGCGCGAAGGAATTGTCACTATAGAGGAATTTTTTCTGGAAGAGTTCTGGATATGACAGTCGGTCCGGCAATATAGGCAGGCAACCGGCCCGCACTGCCTCGATTATGGCAACACCATAAAATTCATGGAGTGCGGTTGAGACGACGAGGTCTCCTTGACTGAGAAGTTCTATATATTGTCGATAGGATGGGACAAAACCAAAGTGGAGAATTTTGTCCTTAAATTTTTTTTCGGCATCATAAAAACAGTCCGAGCCAGCAGCAAAAGACTGGCCGAGTATAAGCAAACGGAAATCGATACCACGCTGTACAAGGTGGTCTAAAGCCAGAAAAAAGCCCTCCGGATTTTTATCATGTTCCCAGCGGTGGTTCCAGACAATAACCGGAATGTCTGTTGTCGTTTTCCACTTGATTGCATCGATAGCAGAAAATTCAAGTCCAGGGAAAAGAATTAAACTCTTCTCAGCCAGCTCTTCCATGAGCCTTGGCAGCTTTATCTCCCGGGTTGCGTTGAGACCTTTTCGACATCCATTGAGAAAAGTATCCCGGTTATACTCTGAATTAAAAGCAATCCCATCAGAGGCAACGGCCGAATGAAAATTAATGCCGGCAAAATGCTGCCGCACCCGTTCGTTATAACGAAAGGGATAAACAAACTGATTTTCATGAAAATAGGTCAGAATCCTGGCATTAGTATTCCATCCATCTATATTTCGAAGCAGGCCGCATAATACAGCAACATCTACAAAAGAAGAACAGAGGACACTGTCAAAATACCGTTTGTCCACCGGCAGTTCTTTTATTTTCTCTATAAACCAGAGTGCGGAGAGTTGCATGCGCATCTGCCAATTCCTGGCCGGCAGTGTGCAGAGCAGGTACTCTGCAGGCACATACTTTTCCAGGCCTTCGAGAAACTGTTTATGCGAACCACCAAAATAAGGTTCAATGATAAGGATTCGTTTCATTTTTTCTGTTGAACCGCTTGGTGATCCATTGTGTTTCTTTCCTGCGTTATTGAAAACAGAGATGCAACAAGGCCTTCGTCATTGCTCTCAGGATGTTATAAACCAGCTAAAAAGCTTTGCGGGTATTCTTTGCAATCCCCGTGCTGTGCGGGATACGTTCCTGCATGAAATAATTTTCTTGTTAAGAGGGCAAGAAAACTGACAATTGGTCAATAATCCCGCCCAAAAGATTTGCGGAACTCTTTTCAGTACTCGCTTGACGGGTATTCTTTACAATCCCCCCTTGAGGGGGACTCTTTTCAGTCCCCGTGCTGTGCGGGGGTAAGTTCATTAACGAAATAATTCTCTGGTAAAAAGCACAAGATGTTTAATTGCAAGCCACTAATCCCGCCCAAAAGCGTCGCGGGACTCTTTTCAGTACTCGCTTGACGGGTATAAGTTCATTAACGAAATAATTCTCTTGCAAAGAGCGCAAGAAAATTATTTCTAATTAACTAAAATAGCTCTGTTTACGAGAGTACAAGTAGCGAGACAATCCTATCCCAGATAAGATCAGCCGTATGCAACTTGCTGGTGTATGGTAGTAATTCTGAGCCTGACTTGCCAATCAGTAACACCTGATTGCTTTCAACTTCAAATCCTGTATTTTCACCGCTGATATCATTGACTGCGATGAAATCGAGATTTTTACTTTGCAGCTTCTTCGTCCCTTCCTGCTGGAGATTTTGACTTTCAGCGGCGAATCCGACCAATATCTGACCAGTCCTTTTTCGTTTTCCTAACTCGAAAAGAATGTCTGGGTTACGTTCAAGAATCAAATGGGTATCGATCTGCTCCTTTTTCACTTTATGGTCAAATATTTTTTCCGGCCGGTAATCGGCAACCGCAGCCGCCTTAATTATTACGGAACAATTGTCCGCATGGCCAAGTACCGCACGATACATTTCCATGGCCGTCTGCACTTTTTGCATGGTAACTCCTGGCGGACAGGGCAAGGTACTTGGTCCGCTGACCAAGGTAACCTCTCCGCCTCGTCGAAATGCACTTCGAGCCAGGGCATAGCCCATTTTACCAGAAGAACGATTGCTTAAAAAACGAGCAGGATCAAGAGGTTCTCGCGTAGGTCCGGCAGTTACCAGAACTCGTTGTCCTTGCAAATCCTGTGGTGTAAGGGTCTGGGCTACGTATTCCTTCACCTCGTCCCATTCAGGAAGGCGGCCGTCTCCCTGTTCTTTGCAGGCCATCATGCCGCAATCAGGATCAATAACGATATAACCAAGCTCTCTGAGCCTGGCAATATTCTGTTGTGTTGCAGGGTGGGAATACATGCGACTATTCATGGCCGGGCAAATTAACACCTTTGCTCTAGAGGCCAGCACCGTCGTGGTGAGGAGGTCATCGGCCAACCCAGTGGCAAGTTTGGCGATGGTATGGGCGGTTGCGGGCGCAATCAAAACCACGTCGGCGTCCCGACCAAGGCTGATGTGGGCCATCGTATTCTCTTTTGCCGCTGAAAACATCTCGGTGTGGACATCGTTGCCGGAAAGAGCTGCAAAAGTAAGGGGGGTAACAAATTTTGTCGCAGAAGTGGTCATCACCACCGAGACAATTGCCTCTTCTTTAGCCAGGTCGCTTACCCACCCGGCAACCTTGAAGGCCGCAATCGAGCCGGTTACACCAATGACCATCTTTTTTCCGGCAAAAATGTTTTGCATGATACTCTCCTCTTCCATTAGTACCTCACAAATTATTTTCTTGTTTTTTGAGAAAATAATTTGCCTCAAACTACTTATTCTACCTTTGTTCCCGTTTACCGGGTTCGCTTCCAAAAAAAATGAATGGTACCGCTTTATTGCTGTTTAGCAAATAATACTTTTCAGGTTTTTATGTCATCGTAAGATTTATGAAAGAAAACTGTTTTTTACCAAAGCTCAGAAAGAATTTTTATGAGTAGAATAAAATATCAATAATGCCAGCCAACAAAAGCCCGTTCTGAAAAATTTCATAGCCTCAAGAACAGCGCTCTTCGAGGTAACCGTTCACCGGAAAGCTGCTAAATCCTGAATAAACTCAGAGTTGTAGGCATTTACCAGTGTTGGAGACGCGCAAAAGAGGTCATTAAACAGTACTACTGATACGTTTAATGGCTGATGACAAAACAGATTCGGTGCTGATGAACGCTTACCCCTTCCAGCACCCTCTCTTCCGACCATAGTCGACTGCATCGATGCGTTCGGGTAAGGTTTTCTGCGATTGCCTAGAGTTTTCTACCAGCTGATTGTTGAACTCTAGATAGAAATCTCGTATTATCCTCATTGTCTCCCTCACAAAGCACCACAATAGCAACAGGAGAGGTAAGTGAAAATTCTTGGCATTTCAGGTAGTCCACGGAAAACTGCATAAGCAAGTTCCAGTCGACTGCATAACTGGAGGCCATTTCTCCATCTCGCCTTCCTTATATACGGTCTATCTTTGTATATTGAGCCCCTCTGCTTCGGGGTAAATATACGCCATTTCCAAGATGAGGCTTACAGAATGCTCCATGAAAATTGGTTAATACTTCTGCTTTCTTCCTTTTTTTTAGTCGCTTTAGGCAACAGTCTGCTCGCCAGTTGTACCTCGATTTATTACAAAAATAAATCTATTGGTCATCTCTCCCACAGCCAACTGCGCATAAAACAGGGAACCGCCACTTTTGAGCATCGATTCAACGTCTTTACCCAAAGCTTGCTCCTCTGTTTCCTTACTTTCCGCATCTATTGCATTGCTCTGCTGCTATGGTTCGTATTGTATGGTGGATTTTATTTTTTTCACATGCATTAAACTGTTATTCCAGAATAAATCAGTCGTCTTATGAGATATATCAATATTTTTGAGACAGGCAAAAGATGACAGA
>CBDTUM010000137.1:0-11281 GCA_965363495.1 uncultured Desulfopila sp. | reverse complement strand
ATCCGCAACATAACCAAGACAGGTTTCGAAATCCGCCTGCAGGAATGGGATTACCAGGACGGGAACCATGCCCCGGAAACGTTCAGTTATACAGTAATTGAAAAAGGTGTATACACTCTGAAAGATGGAAGCAAGATGGAGGCGGGCACCTTCACCGGCTCCAAGTCCTTCAACCAGGTTTCCCTGCAACAACGGTATGATTTCACCCCGGTCATCCTAACCCAGGTCGCAACAGAAAATGAAACTGATGCAGTCACCGGAAGACTTCGCAATATCAACCAATATTCTTTCCAATTCAAGCTGCAGGAAATGGAAAAAACAGCGAATAATCATATACCAGAAACCATTGGCTACATAGCCTGGGAACCAGGCAAAGGTGAAATCTCTGGGCTACTCTACGAAATCGGGATGACAGCTCAAAACGTTACTCATAAATGGTTTAATCTCAACTTCGAGACTAAGTTCACAGACCTGCCGTTCTTTATCGCAGGAATGCAAACCTACGCTGGTGGGGACTCGGCAACGGTCCGAATTCAAAACACGTCGACTACGACTACGCAGATAAAGATCGAAGAAGAGCAGTCAAAAGACAGCGAGGTCAATCATACTAAAGAAGTTGTGGGTTACTTAACATTCGGTGCCAAAAGTAGTGGCACTGATTCAGGTACGATCGAGACAGACAACATTCCACCCACTGTCTCTTCTAATTCACCACAAAATTATACTGTTGAGGTGCATACAAGCATCGCATTAACTGCAACATTTAACGAAACGATGGATGCGGCAACAATCAATAGCGCTAATTTTGTACTTCGCGATGCTTCAAACACCCAGGTTTCGGCCACTGTTGTTTACGACGCCGCAACAAGCACGGCTACGCTCAAGCCTTCTGCACCGCTGGCTGATTCGACGACCTATACAGCCACAGTGCGAGGCGGTGCCGGTGGTGTAACCGATTTTGCCGGCAATCTTCCCAACTCAGACCACAGCTGGTCTTTCACCACCGCGGTCCAGCAGACACAGACCTTGCATAGCTTGTGGGATAATTCCTTCATCCCGGCAATTTTATCTGACTCAGATACCAGCGCGGTAGAACTGGGCGTTAAGTTTGAGAGCAGTGTGGATGGGCTTATCACCGCCCTTCGGTTCTACAAGGCAGCGGCAAACACCGGCACCCATGTTGGTAACTTGTGGAGTGCCAGCGGAAACTTGCTGGCCAGTGTAACTTTTACTAATGAAACCGGTTCGGGGTGGCAGGAGATGATCTTGCCAACACCGGTGGCTATCGCTGCTAACACGACCTACGTAGCGTCCTATCACACGAACGTGGGGCGATACTCGACCAATCTCGCATATTTTACCGGATCCGGATTTGACAACCCGCCCCTAAGGGCCTTGACCGACGGTGAAAGCGGCGGTAACGGAGTCTACCGTTACGGAGCAGGTGGATTCCCCAATCAGAGCTGGAACGCCTCTAACTACTGGGTCGATGTGGTGTTCAGTCCTGCGAAGTAATGTATTGCAGGAATGGCATTGGGATAAAGGATAAAACTCCTGTCTATGAAAAATGTTCAGGTGAAAAGGCGCTGGACGATATATGGGAGTTTCATAAAATCCTGACTATTAGCAAAGGAAGCCGAAAAGCTGAACATTTACTTGAAATTCCCTGTCTGACCCGTTGTGAAGTCTTGTCGGCTTTTGACTTTTAGTCATCATGCCGACGAGACCGATCGGATCTTATCTGTGCGATAAGATCCGTAATAAGTTTTATCTTGACTGACCAGGATCGGCAGGAGACCGGCGAAGGATCAACCAATCTTTTTGATCACTTTAGCGGGGCTTCCAAGAGCAATCACCCCCGCTGGAATAAGAGAAACAACATTTGACCCAAGACCAATAAGCGCTCCGCTACCAATGGAAATATCCTCCCGGATCTTTGTACCGGAACCGATATAGCATGAGGAGCCGATATGGACCGATCCTGAAATGGATATGTTCGAACCTATGCAACAAAAATCTTCGACAGCACTGTCATGGGAAACGACCGTATTGGGAAGAATGAGACAATGATTTCCAATCCTGACACCGCAACTGATGACAACACCGGACATAATCAGGGTGTTGTATCCAATTTGTGCGTCAGGAGCTTGCACCACTGAAGGATGGACGATGGTCGCAAAACGTGACTCGTCCAGGTTTAAGCCCGAAATGATGTCGTTTCGCCTAGAAAAGTTGTTCGGGCTTCCGGGCACAGCAAGGACGTATGTATCGGGATTTTCTTCGAATAGCTCCCTTCCGCCAAGCACCCTGATACCACAGCACTCCTTGTTGTGCGTTGAAATATTATCATCCACAAATCCCAGGAGGTCCCATTCCTGCTTATTTTCGTTCATGGCGAAAATAGAAACGAGAGCTTCTCTTGCGTTGCCCCCGAAGGGGAAAAGCAGAAGTTTTTTAGACACTGAGTATCCCTTGCACGACTTCCGCAACCTCTCCATCTGTCATCCCATAGAAAAGGGGGAGAAGGATAATTGAATCCCTGGCATTTTCCGATTGAGGAAGAGAGCTGGACGGTGTGTATGCAGGTTCCTGATGGGTATTCATGATCCCGCGGCGTGTCGAAATTCCAGCATCCAGCATATGCTGCATCAGGTGGTCGCGGCTTACCGGCGCGTGCTCATGGACTTTCACCGGGTAGCTCTGCCAGTTCGTTCTACACCAGTCCAATTCCCGTGGCGGCTCCAACCATGAAATTTCCTTGAGCTTTTCATGGTAAAGCGCAGCGAGCCTTCTCCGCTCGTTTACAATCACCGGTAGTCTCTTTAACTGCTCAATGCCGATGGCTGCATGTATGTCGGTCATCCGGTAGTTGTAGGCGGTGGTCACATACTCTTCGAAGATAACCTTGTTGGCGCTGTGCCGCACTGTATCGGGAACCGACATGCCGTGCTGTCGCAGAAGCCGGAACCGGGCGTCGTATTCGGGGTTGGCCGTTGTAAGCATGCCCCCGTCTCCGATGGCGACTATTTTCCTGGGATGAAAAGAGAAACAGGCGATATCGCCCTGTGGCCTGCCGATTTTTTCCCAGTCGCCGTTTATTTTTATTTCACTGCCGATGGCACATGCAGCATCCTCAACCACCGGCAACTTGAACTTCCTGGCAAGAGAGAGTACCGAGTCCATATCGCAGGGCATACCCATCTGGTGGACCGGCATGATGGCGGCGACACGACCAAAGGTATGACCGGCCTGAGATGCAGCCCCCTTCATCAGACTGCAGAGAGGAGATTCACCGACGGCCAGTTGAGCAACATGACGATAATAGAGCTTCCCGTCCCGCATTTCACAATCATCGGTAAGGCATCTTCTGAGGCTTTCCGGACTCAAGTTGAAAGAGGATGGATCAATGTCAACGAATACCGGTTCGGCAAAGCAGTACCGGACTGAGTTCGCCGTGGCTATGAAGGAGTGGCTGACCGTAATGACAACGTCGCCGGGCTGAACTCCTACCGCCAGAAGCGCCAGGTGTAGCGCCGTGGTGCAGCTGGATACGGCACAGGCATAAGGTGAGCCGACGTATGCTGCGAAGTCTTCTTCAAATTTCTTAACTTTGGGGCCTTGTGTCAACCACCCCGAAAGAATCACTTCTCGAGCGGCATTCGCTTCCTCCTCACCGAGGAAAGGTCTGGCTATGGGGATCATTGTTTTTCCTGTTAACTGATTATAGACATCAAAAATACAAGATTGGGTATCATAAGGATGTTTTACTATGATACCCCGGTACACACTTCAATTAGACTGCATTTTTGGCCGCAAGGACCCCTTCACGCCAAGCTAATAAACGCTTCAATCCCTCTTCCACGTTTACTTTTGCCTTGAATCCCAGAAGTTCTTGCGCCTTTCTTATATCTGCCAGCCGCCGTGGGACAGGATTAACGGAACGTTCCGGTAAAAATTCCGGCTCCAATGTTGAACCGGTAACCTTGAGCAGGGTTTTCAAGAGCCCCAGAAGGCTTGTTTCTGTACCGCTGGCGACATTAAAAACCTCGTCGGTAACGTCAGATTCCATGGCAAGCATATTCGCATCGGTAACATCATCGATATTGATCATATCCATTGTCTGGAGACCATCACCGAAAATGAGCGGCGGTTCTCCAGCCTCAACCCTATCAAGCCAACGAATGAGAACTTCCGTATACTTTCCATATATATCCATACGAGGCCCATAAACATTGAAATAACGAAGGGCAGCATAGGAGAGGTCGTACATCTCGGCAAATGACCGGACCATACCTTCGCCAGCTATCTTTGCGGCACCGTAATAGGTCCGATTATTATAAGGGTGGTGCTTCTCGTCAGTGGGAAAGGAATCGGCAAGTCCGTAAATAGAGGCAGATGACGCGTAGAGTAATCGGCCAACTTTTTTCTCGACCACGGCCTGGAGTACATTATGGGTACCCATGAGCATCACTTCCATTCCCTCACGAGGGTTGTCGGCACAAGCAGTAATTCTTAAGGCTGCCATGTGAAACAGGCCATCCATACCATCAGCAAGATCCATGAGTAAATCGAGATTACGGATATCGCCCCTGACCAGTTGTACTCTTGGGTCCTTAAGGGCTTCTTCAATATTGTGCATACTGCCGCGTATGAAGTTGTCGAGAAGGACAATCTTCGATGCGCCACCAGCTAAAAGCCTGTCAGTTATGTGTGAACCCATCAGACCGGAACCGCCGGTGATCAGAAATTTGTTACCTTGTATCTTCACGCTCTATCTCCTTGTGAACTTCTCTGTTCAGTAAGTTTCGTTACTTATGAATTGCGCTGCTTCTTTTAAAGTGCATTGAAAGCATTCTTTACTGCCTTAACAACCCGGTCTTGCTGTATTTCAGTCAGCTCTGGAAACATCGGCAGAGAAAGTACTTCATCGGCAGCGGCTTCCGAATTTGGGAAATCGCCGACCTTGTAACCCAAATCGGCGTAAGCGGGCTGAAGATGGACCGGAACCGGATAGTGGATACCGGACTGCACACCCTGTGATGACAATACTTCTTGAAATTTATCCCGCTGTGGTACACGAATGGCATAAACATGATAGACATGTCGGTTGGCAGAAACCTCCTCGGGGAGCTTGACACCAACATCTGCCAGCAATTGATTATAGTGAACTGCATGACTGCGACGCGCTTCAGTCCATTTTGCCAGATGTGGGAGTTTGACCTGCAGAACAGCTCCCTGGAACCCCTCCATACGATAGTTGTATCCCTTGAGAACATGATTGTATTTGGTCTCTGCACCCCAGTCACGCAACATACGTATGGCCTTATCGTATGCGCTGTCATTTGTAGTTACCAGGCCACCTTCACCGTATGCACCGAGGTTCTTGCCCGGGTAGAAACTGAAACAGCCCATATCGCCAATGCTTCCGACGCGCCTTCCTTTGTATTCAGCACCATGCGCCTGACAGGCATCTTCGATAACTATCAAACCGTGCTTCCGGGCTATTGCCATGATTGGGTCCATATCGGCGGACTGGCCGTGTATGTGCACGGGAAGGATACATTTTGTGCGAGGTGTTATGGCGGCCTCAATCATGCTGACATCCATCGTCAGGGATCTGGGGTCAACATCAACAAAAACAGGTTTGGCCCCTGTATAAATAATGGCCGCCGTGGTGGCAACAAAGGTAAAGGAGACAGTTATTACCTCATCTCCGGGGCCGATACCGCCTGCGAGCAGTGCAAGATGCAGAGCACTGGTTCCGGAATTCACCGCAATGCCGAAAGCGGAATTATGATACGCTGAAAATGATTTCTCGAACTCGGCGACCTCCACTCCAAGGATATAGGAGCAATTCTCCAGCACTCGATTGATTGCCGGCTGGATCTCCGACTTGATGGTCTGGTACTGTGCTTTCAGGTCCAGAAACGGTACCGGTTTTGCGACGTCATCATCAATCATGGATCCTCCATTGGCATGGTGTAAGAAACGGGCCGGTATTCCAGCCATAACTGCATTTGCGGGAACATCAGCGGTAACGACGCTTCCTGCCCCTATAATAGCATTTTCTCCGATGGTGACTCCACAGAGAATCGTTGAACTGGTTCCTATGGATGCTCCTTTTTTTACCAGGGTGGGGATGCATTCCCAATCTTGTTCGGTTTGCGGTCGTCCATCCGAGGTGGCTCGCGGATACTTGTCGTTTATGAAGGAGACATTATGACCTACGAACACATCGTCTTCAATGGTTACACCTTCACAGATAAAAGTATGACTGGAAATTTTGACGTTCTTGCCGATCTTGGCGTTCTTCTGTACCTCGACAAATGCACCAATTCCTGAGTTATCGCCAACCTCGCAACCGTATAGATTGATAAAATCGGCTAATCTGACGTTTTGGCCCAGTGTCACATTTTTGAGACTCTGTTTCTCCGCGTCACTCATAATTTAACCTCTTTTCCACCATGCTTGATGGACATCTCGGAAGCTTCGAGTATTTTTACTACATTCAAACCGCTGATTCCGTCCGTGACAGGAGTACGACCACTTTCTATGCACCCGGCAAATTCTGCTGCTACCAGTCGGAGAGCTTCGCTCGTGTCCAACCTTGGCGCCCACATGTCACCAAGCCGATAGGAGACAAGGACATCTCGCACGCCTTCAGGTGTTGAAACCTCTATCCCCCTGTCATAAATCTTGACCTTCTCGCTTACTTCCATATCGTCGTAATGAATTGTTTTTTTACTTCCCCCTATGAGCATGGTTCGGACCTTTACGGGCGAAAGCCAGTTATTGTGAAAATGGGCAATAAGCCCGCTGGCAAAATGTACAGTGAGGTATGCCACATCCTCAAGCCCATTGCCCGTATGACATGCCCCGCTTGCACTTACACTGACTGGCTTTTCTTTGACAAGGTGGTCGAGAATGGCAATATCATGGGGTGCCAGATCCCACAGGACATTGACGTCGCGCTGAATCAAGCCGAGATTAATACGAACCGAGTCAAAATAGTAGAGATCTCCAAGACCTCCCTCGTCGATTATCTCTTTCATTTTACGAACAGCGCCTGTGTAGATAAATGTATGGTCAACCATAAATGTCAGGCCGCTCTTATTAGCCATCTCAACAAGTTTTTCAGCTTCGGAAACCGAAGCTGTTACCGGCTTTTCAAGCAATACATGTTTGCCGTTCTCGAAAGCCTTTTTGGCAAACTCGTAATGTGTGGCAACAGGAGTGGCGATGACAACCGCATCGACCTGAGGGTTTTTCAGCAGATCATCAACATCATTGAAGGTCTCAATTGACGGATATTTTGCCTTCACCTGTTTAAGACGGTCAGCGCTCTTATCACAACAGGCTACCACGCGTGTAGTATCGGATTCCTGGAAATTGCGGACAAGGTTTGGGCCCCAGTAGCCAAAACCAATTACAGCAATATTGATCATGAAGTTATACCTCTTGTGCTAAATTTGTTAACAATTATCCGTTTTCTGGAAATTTTGAAGTTGACGTTCCCGCTCAAGCAGAAACAAAATGGTTACCATAAAATATCATTACGGAACAGCTTGCGCAAATTGTTATGATCCAATCATTCTCCACAAGTTCGACAGTATTTACAAGATTTTTTTCTTCTGCAGGAGGTTGATAATTCTGCAAGGCTATCTCAATTGATGGAGGTAAAATCTAGGAGACGTATTCAACCATAGGGGCTTTTCAATGAATGGCTGGATCTTGGTCGACTGCTGATTCCAGAGGTTCGTCAGGATAAAACCAAAATATTTACACGCAAACCAATGTACCAAGATGGGTTTTATCTATTGATCCGAATAAAACCTTTCTCGTCGGCATGGTGGCTACAGCCATCATGCCGACGAGACTTCTCACTATTTGGTTTTTCCTGTGGGTCAATTCCATGTACCATTTTCACTTCTTGCAAGACCTTACTGCAGAGGAGCAAACACCACGTCTACCCAGTAGTTCGATGCATTCCAGGTCTGATTGGGAAATCCACCTGCTCCGTAGCGGTAAACGCCGTTACCGCCGCTTTCGCCATCGACCAAGGCTCGCAGGGGCGGCTTGTCTAAACCGGATCCGGAGAAATATGCCCCGTTAGCTGAGTAACGCCCGACGTTGGTGTGATAAGAGGCCACATAGGTGGTGTTGGCGTTGATGGCCACCGGGGTTGACAGGCTCATCTCCTGCCAACCCGAACCAGTCTCGTTAGTAAATGTCACACTGGCCAACAAGGTGCCGTTGGCGGTCCACAGGTTCCCCACATGGGTGCCGGTGTTTGCCGCTGCCTTATAAAATCGAAGGGAGGTGATAAAGCCGTCCACATTGCTCTCAAACTTAACCCCGAGTTCCACCGCGTTGGTATCTGAATCGGAGATAATCGCCGGAACGAAGGAATCGTCCCACAAGCTGTAAACAGCAGATGTCTGCTGTACCGCGGTAGTGAATGACCAGCTGTGATCCGAAACCAAGGTATTGCCGGCAACATCGGCTACGCCACCTGCACTGCCTCGTACTATCGCCGTATAGGTCGTAGATATGGACAACGGTAAAGAAGGTGTAAGTGTTGCTGTTCTCGTTGAAGCGTTGTAAACAACAGTGGCCGAAACCAGAGTGTTTGTATCATCGTGAAGTACAAGATTGACGTTATTAATCGTGGCTGCATCCATCAATTCACTGAATGTTACAGTCGCAACTGTACCCGGATTGACATCAACAGCATTGTCTAGTGGTGAATTTAAAGTAACATCGGGCGGTGTGGTATCCGTTGCCATCCCAACCGAATAAGCACCGCTTAATGCGTAAAACACCGCGTAGCTAATACCTTTAACTACAGAGATTTCATATTCGACGACATCCCCATTATGCGTGATGCTCGTGATCTCAGATCCGGAAAGCAGTGGCACCATTGCCACAAGCCCGACAGCACTTGGTTCAGCTGAGATGATGAAATTTAGGTCACTGCCATTCCAGGATAATGAATTAAACGAGGATCCATTACGACCATCAAGCCAAGTCAACATCTGGCGAGCGGAGATAACCGGAACTCCTCGGGTTATGGCTGAACTAATTATTGCATTATAATCAGCGCCGGTCACGTAGTCCGTATGCATGTTGGCAGTAAACGCGCCATAATATTCTTCAGGACCGACCGCTTTGTCGAGAAGGAAGTCAATCGTGTAGGGGTAGGCTTGTCCGGATTCATCGGTCATCTGGGTAGCGGCCTGATAAACATCAATTATATTGCCATCAATAGTGGCAAAACGCATGGGCATACCGGAGCCTGTGAAAAATCCGGGACTATTCCCAGCCCAATCAGGCGGCCAGTAATAGTAATTTGCATCCAGACGAATGCCATATTTCGATTCCTCTTCCGGAAGGATTGTATAACCACTCCAGGCAATGCAGTGATTTCGATTGCTGACCGGAGGCAAAAGGCTCGGGTAGAGTGAATACCATGTATTCATTTGCTCGCTGAACATTTCTTCCAGAGAGTTGGCTGTATAATCGGCGCACTGAGTAGTGATGTGAATTCCGATCTCAAAACCATCGGCATCATACGCTGCTGCCTCAGAGTCAGTTACCGCGCCCAAGGGATCTGGATAGATGTATGAAGAGCTTCGAATACACTCCCAATCTTCAAGAGAGCAATTCTCTGGACTGTTTGCCAGTTCATTGTCAAATCTGCCCGCAGTTCCATCAAAACCATGATCGTCACCACTCATAATAACAGCAGCTACATATCCATTCGGAAAGTACCAGAATCGCGGCAAGGGTTTTTTCGCCGAGTTCATCTGAATGATCATGTTGGCCAGCAATCGCTGCTGTTCATCAGCCTGAGGAATGGCAATTTTGTCCAGATCGATCCAGTCTGGTTGAGGATCGCCTGCGGCATCGCCATAGAAAAGATCATCGGAACGAAGAGGAGACATCCCATCACGTTCCTGCCCGGCCCAAGCCGGGTTGCCCTGACGGGTAAGGACGATGGAATGAGCAAGATCATAAGTAAAGGCAGCAACCTGACCTCCATTTGATCCTACACTTCGCAGGGTTACTGCAGGGTTGGATGTCGCCGTTACAGCATCGACATAGAGGTCTGCCAAACTTGTAGCACTTCCTAAAACATATCGATCAGCCGATCCATGAAACTGTATCGTTTGTCCGACGATGCCGGCACCTGGCCCAGATGAAGTATCGACCAGCAAATATCCTTCAGGAAGGGTTCCTCCAACATCGGTCAACCCAAGAAGACCGGCAAGTTTTTTGTCCGGCCGCATGGCAATCAGATTGCCACCTCCATTGACCCAGTTGGTCATCATAGTTACTTGAGCGGAGGTTAGAGCGGTCTCACCCAAGATTGCCACATCATATTGTGACAATACAGCTTCTGAAACAGTTGAAATATCCTTAATGGTAAAAGCGTTGAGCCCTTCAGCCCATAAAATCTCTGAATAGTAGCGGCTAAAAGGATTAGTGGTCGATGTGATCAACAGAATTGGTCCGCCGGGCCCGCTTCCATATGGAGAAGACGCACTGGTATGAAAAGTCCAGGTATAGTCCTCAGGTGAAGAATTTCCGGACGCACCTTTCACTCCATTCACACCGCTTTTAATCGTTGCTGAATAGGGTGCCGTGGCGGACAATGGATTAGTTGGTTTTAAAATAGCCAGGTTCTTTGCATTGTCATAAGTCACAGTGGCGGGTACCAGTGCATTTGTGGCATCCCTCAATAGAAATGTGGTGCTGTTTATGCTGGTAACATCTAGCGCCGCACTAAATGTTACATTAAGGCTCGTTCCAGTGCTGACTGCAGGGGCACTATGAGGTGGAAGTGCCGATACTACTGCCAGAGGAATTATATTTGCTGCAGTAGTGAATGACCAGATTTTGTTTGAGGCCAGACGATTGCCTGCCAGATCAGCAACACCGGTTGATCCGCCAAGGACCGTAGCTGTGTAGACCGTTGCATCGGCAAGTGCCGCCGCGGGTGTGAGTGTGGCCGCATTCGTCGATGAGTTATACGTGACCAAAGCAGTCACCGCGACGTTTGATGCATTCTTGAGTCCGAAAGTCGTGCTGGTAATTGTCGCCGGGTTCATCGCTTCATTGAAGCTCACAGTAACAGCTGAAGCAGTGTTTACATTCATGGCGCCACTGACAGGGCTCGTTGAGGTGACGATCGGCGGAGTCACATCTCCGCCTGAAGCCGCCGCGGTAGTGAATGACCAGATTTTGTTTGAGGCCAGACGATTGCCTGCCAGATCAGCAA
>CBDTUM010000136.1:0-11371 GCA_965363495.1 uncultured Desulfopila sp. | reverse complement strand
TGGCAGCAGTATCAGTAGCTTTTGTTCCATTGGCAGTACTTGAATAGCCGTCGGCATACCAACCGCCACCTTTTAACTGGAAAGAACTCATTGACATAAGTTTTTTCACTGGTGCATGACATTTGGGACATTCACTAAGTGGATCATCAGCAATTTTTTGTTGCACTTCAAAGACTTTGTCGCACTCCTTACATTCGTACTCGTAAACTGGCATTTCTTTTTCACCTATGACATTGTAAAACATTGCAGGTTCATTCCCTGCTTTTAAATAAAGAACGAAAAATCTCGTTTTTGCTATCAGACTGCATTGAGATCAGGGCAAAAATAATTCGCAGGGCACGTTCTGTCAACATGTTCCATCGATCGAGTCAAGAAAAAATCGACAATCCAGTCCACACCGATGTCTTCTTGTTGTTCACCAAATTTTCTGGTATACATATTTCGTTCGTGTCGAACTTCTAAGAGTCTGTCACTGAGCTCTGTACTCGGCAAAGGTATGTGTAAAGAGCCCCCTCAAAGGGGTACCGGACCGAGCACCCGACAAGCGAGTATTAAAAATAACCCCGGCTTATTGGCCGTTTACCGGGCTTAGCTGTTATCCAGCCCAATTTGGTTCTTTCGATAAACATTCACTCTTCTTATGATTGGTATTTTTGATTCAGGTGTCGGCGGGATGACAGTTGCCCAGGCCGTTGAACAGCTCCTGCCCGGCTCCCCCCTGCTCTACCTGGGTGATATTGCCCGCACCCCCTATGGCACAAAAAGTGCGCGAACAATTATTGACTACTCGGTTGAAAACACCCGGTTTCTGGTGGAAAACGGGGCGAAAATTATTGTCATCGCCTGTAATTCAGCTTCCAGCGTGGCTACAGATCGACTCCGCCGGGAGTTCAACATTCCGATCATCGAGGTCATTAGCCCCGCCGTTGACCAGGCACTGCAAAAAAGCAGGACCGGCAGGATCGGCATTATCGGTACACGGGCCACGATCCGCAGCGGCATCTATGAGGAAAAAATCCGCCAACAATTTCCCGACTATCACGTGTTTTCGAAGGCATGCCCGCTGCTCGTCCCTTTAGTAGAGGAAGGTTGGACTGGCAAGCGAGAAACCAAAATGATCCTCCGTCGCTATCTGCATGACTTGAAAAATCAACAGATCGATACTCTGATACTTGGCTGCACCCATTATCCTCTTCTTAAACCGCTGATACAAGCCCGCATCGGGAAAAAGGTCACGCTTATCGATTCATCGGCGGCGACTGCCCTCTTTCTCAAGAGCTACATAGAAAACAATGCAGTGTTCGAACCGACAGGGAGCCATGATCCTGGCCAAAACAGATTTTTTGTCACCGACCTGACGGAAACCGCAGCACAGATCGCCAGCAAAATTTTTGGCCGAACGATTAAACTCCTTCCCATTTAATCGAATCATTTACGCAATCGATGAAAAAACTACTTAAAACATTCCTGATCACTCTGTGCCTGCTTCTGCCGATTATAATCACGCAGAGCGGTACATGCGCTACCGAATATCCGAAAGATATAGCAGAGCGTTTACAGGCTCGCTACGACAAGATTGCCAGCCTCGCTTTTAATTTTATCCAGAACACCAGTGGCGATATGACCGGACGGCCACGCCGGGGCGCAGGCAAAGCCGCCTTTGTCAAGCTTAATGGCAAAAGCTATATGCGCTGGGATTATACCAGTCCGGATATACAGGTATTGACCAATGACGGCGAAACTTTTTCCATGTATTTTGCCAAGTTGCAACAGATGATTGTCTCTCCGGCTAATACACTCGATGCGGATCTCACCTATTCTTTTTTCACGGGGAAAGGCGTCTTGAAAAGGGACTTTTATATTCGCCCGGCCGACGAAGAATTCCAGTCGAAAAACAGCCCTGCTTTCAAGGTAATTAAACTGGTCCCGCAAACTGCCCAATCCCAGGTTCAGGACATCCATCTGTGGGTGACGCCCGACTCGCTCATCCGCCGAATACGTATACGCGACCATTTCGGCACGGTAACTCTTTTGAATTTTACGGATATCGTCGTTGATAGCCTGGTTGGAAAAAATGCCAAGGAACTTTTATCATTTTTTTCCTTTATCCCCCCTGAAGGAACAGAAATTATCAAGCAATAGAAGAATACAATGGGTTCCGACACCTCTTTTTCATTCAGGCTTGCTCTTCTTGCCATGCCGTGGTCGATTTTCAACCGACCTTCCATCCAACTGGGAGCCTTGAAGGCGTATCTGGAAAGTGAATCGAATTACCGAGTGGACAATTTTCATCCCTATCTCCATCTCGCAGAAGGTATCTCCCCGGAAATCTATAGCCAAATAGCCCTCTCCGGCTGGGCTGGCGAAGCCATTTTTGCCCCGCTGCTTTTCCCCGAAAAACGAGCCGATGCCCGAAAACTGTTCCGCAGTTGTCTAGCCGGAAAAATAAAGCCCCTGCCCGATTTTGACGAGTTGGTAACAGCTGTTGAACAAAGCTGTAACCAGTTGCTGACATCAATTCCCTGGCAGCAATATAATCTTTTCGGCTTTTCCCTTTGTTTCAGCCAATTGTTTGCCTCACTCTATATGGCTGGCAAAATGAAAGATACATGGCCGGACGTGCCCATTGTCTTCGGCGGTTCATCCTGCTCAGGAGACGTCGGTACATCTCTGATCCAACATTTCCCTGAAATTGATTACCTGGTCGACGGCGAGGGAGAGCAGCAACTCCTGCAGCTCTGCCATTTTCTTAACGGCCGAATAAAAACCCTGCCCGGAAAAATTCACCCACAGCGCCCTGTTCCTGCAACTGGAGTTGCTCCTCTGGTTCTACCTTTGAAAATGGACGATCTGCCCTTCCCGGATTACAGTCATTATTTTAAAGAAATGCACGAACATTTTTCCGGCCGGCCATTTATTCCCCTGTTACCAATAGAATTTTCGAGAGGCTGCTGGTGGAACAAATGCACGTTTTGCAATCTCAATCTCCAGTGGCAGAACTATCGAAGCAAAAAGAGTGACAGGATGATGGCGGAAACGCTCCACCTCGCCGAAACGCATGAGTGCCTGCATTTCGCTTTTACCGATAATGCCCTGCCGCCAAAAGAAGCAGATCGTTTTTTCAGTACTCTCTCAGCCAAACAGCTGGATTTCGATTTTTTTGCCGAGATCCGAACAATTACAGAGCCGAAAAAACTGCATCTCTACAGTCAAGCCGGTCTCAAAACCGTCCAGGTAGGGATCGAAGCCTTGTCCACTTCTCTGCTGACAAAAATGGCCAAGGGAACGACGACCATTGACAACATTGCCGTCATGAAAATGTGCAGTGCATCGGCGATCCGCTTGGAGGGCAACCTGATAACAGACTTTCCCGGTACAACAGAAGAAGAAATTGCCGAGACGCTGGAACATCTCGATTTTGTTATGCCTTTTCTTCCGCTGCAGGCAGCAGCGTTTTTTCTAGGCCACGGTTCACCCATGCACACCAGCTGCACTTCTGCCAATGAATTCACCATACAAAAGATCATTCCCCATGCCAAAAACCGCGCCCTCTTCCCTCAAGACTATCTCCACTCAATGATCATGCTGATTAATAGTTATCGAGGCGACAAAAAGCACCAGCACGCACTCTGGCGGCCAGTAAAACAGAAGATCCAGACCTGGCACGATTTTCATAAACACAGATCGCACAATCGGCAGCATCCTCTCAACTACCGTGATGGCGGAACATTTCTCATCATCCGCCAGGAGCGGTTGTCAGACAGCCCACTGCTGCACAGGTTGCGGGGCACATCAAGAAAGATATATCTCTGCTGCGATCAACCAATAAAAACCCCAACGCTTCTGGCCAAATTCCCCAGAGTCGCTGAACGGATCTTACGAAATTTTATTCATGAAATGTGTGATAAACGTCTTATGTTTCAAGAAAATGACTGCGTGCTGTCACTGGCAGTACGAAATATCGGCCAGTGCCATTGATAAAATTCGTCATGGCACCTCCTCTGGAAAAGCCACGAATACTTGTCAAGCTGTCCAGCTATGCTATAATCTATCGCGACAGTGACAAGACAACAGCCAGAAGGCGCAAACAAACGCACAAATCAACCATCAAGCGTCAGTTATGTAACTGACCGACACCATAAACCGTAGTTTCCTTTTCTTTTTCCTTAATGGATAGACATGACAGAAACAGACAATGAAAGCTTTGAAGAACTCTTCAAGGCCGAAAAAACCTCAAAAATAAGACACTTAACTCCGGGACAAAAAATCAAAGCCACAATCGTCGGCATAAACAGCGAGACGGCTTTTCTTGATGTCGGCGGCAAGAGCGAAGGGGTGATCAATAGCTCCGAACTCAAAGACAACGAAGGTAATTTCAAGCACCAGATCGGTGACCAACTGGATGTTTATTTTCTGCAGACAAAATCATCCGAGCAGCTTTTCACTACCTCCATCGGCTCTGGTTCCTCCGCTGCCCACCTCGAAGAAGCCTTTCGCAGCGGTATTCCTGTGGAAGGATTTGTCAAAGCTGAGATAAAAGGCGGCTTCGAAATCACCCTCGGCGGCAATGTGCGAGGTTTCTGCCCCTTTTCCCAGATGGGGCTGCGGCGAGTTGAAGACGCGGCCAAAGAATATCTGGAAACCCATATGAAATTCCAGATTACCCGGTTTGAGGAAAACGGCCGCAATATCGTCCTTTCGGCACGGGCGATCCAGGAGGCGGAACGAGCAGAGCTGCGTGAAAAATTGCAGCAAACCCTTGAGGAAGGCCAGACAATCGAAGGGGTGGTCAGCTCCATCAGAGAATTCGGTGCTTTTGTCGATATCGGCGGTGTGGATGGCCTTATTCCCATCTCGGAAATCGGCTGGAGCCGAGTCGAAAAGGTTGATGATTTTTTTACTGTCGGCCAGAAAGTCCAGGCGGTAATCAAAAAAATCGACTGGGAGAAAGATAGGATTTCTCTAAGTTATAAAGAAACCCAGGCCGACCCATGGAACGAAGTGACGACTCTTTTCCCCGAAGGTACAACCCACATGGGAACCGTCGCCAGGCTTGCACAGTTCGGGGCCTTTGTGACTCTGGCTCCAGGCATCGACGGCCTGATCCATATCTCCAAGCTGGGCGGCGGCCGGCGAATCAATCATCCCCGTGAAGTGCTGGAAGAAGGGCAGAATATCGATGTAACAATTGACGCGACTGATCTTGCTGAAAAAAGGATAAGCCTGGTACCGGCCGATTATGTTTCGCCAGAGGCTGAACAGGACAAGGAACGAGACGAGTACAAATCTTTTAAGACCAAGGGAAAAAAGACCAAACCGGCAGCCGAAATGGGCAGTTTAGGAGCCCTGCTCAAAGCGAAAATGGCCGAGAAAAAGAAATAATCTTTTGTTGCTAGGCGCCACCGGATCCTTTCGGCTGGCGCCTAGCAATCTCAGACCATGGTGCTCTTTCTTTTACGCATGATTAAGCAGCTTTAACTGTAATGGATGTGGATCGAGATAGTGCTGGTTGGCCAGATAATCCTGCTTGAATTTTTTGGTGAAAAACTTCATGAGTGTCAGTGGAACAATCAACGGGATCATTCCCTGATGGTATTGATCAATTATTTCAAGTACCTCCTGCTTTTCCAGGGGAGACAGGTCGTTTTTAAAATAACCGAAAACATGCGTCAACACATTGGTGTGCTTCCTGTTGGTGCTTTTTTTGGTAAGAGCACTCATCAGCAATGCTTCATACCGATTAAATAACTCGTCAATGGATAAATCTTTGGCCTGTGCCACCAGACGGCCCATTTCTCGATATTCTTTTTCACTATGGGAAAGAAGCAGCAGTTTATGGGTCGTATGGAAATCGACCAGACCGCCTCGCTTTTTGGCCGTGGTGACCAACTCCCGCCATCTCCTGTGCACGAAAATACGCTGAATGAAATTTTCCCGTAGAACGGGATCGTTGAGCCGCCCGTCTTCTTCAACCGGCAGATAAGGGAAATGTTCCATAAACAACCTGGCAAAGATCCCAATTCCGGTATTGTTGGCATTCCCTGTTTCGGAATAGACCTTAACTCTTGCCATGCCGCTGCTCGGTGACATACGTTTGAAAACAAAACCGTCAAGTTCTTCCTGGGCGAGTTCTTTCAACCGTTGAGAAGCCCAGATCTTCATCTGATCGGTATAGTCTCTGCCACTCTTCCGAGTTACCAATCGGGGGTCTGCAGGATTGCCGACGAGTCGCATGGCTTCCCGGGGTACGGCAAGACCGCACTCAACCTCTGGGCATACAGGGACATATTCCACATAATGTCCCAATGTATCAGTCAGGAATCGGTCATGTTGATGACCGCCGTCATACCTGACAAGGTTGCCAAGCAGGCAAGAACTTACTCCAAGTCGTATCTTGTCATCCATCTCTTCTCCTCTTATGTGTGCCTTCACTTTTAAAAGTGGCCAATTAAACAAAGGAACTTGACATCCATCCTGCACTCAGCGATATTACAATATAGGAATTGAACCCATACATTTGTTTGTTTCTTTCTTTTTCATATGATGCGGCAGACAGCAGACAGCAGAAATAACAAGTGATTATAATGAGTTCTGGACACAAAAAAAGAAATCGCTTTCTGTTTATGACCGCAGTCATTCTGCTGCTATTTTCTGCCATCTCGTATTTTTATATCCAAAGAGCCGACGCCCTCAACCATAAATATTTCAGGACCCATGCAGCTATTCTGGCCGACGACATATGGGCACTCAACCAAAATGGAGCAGAAGCCTACCTGCAGCTTGCCGTTAAAGCCGACTATTACAAATCACTCTCCGTCTCCATCCCCGGAACCGAAACCTTCATTTCGGCTACCTGCCCGCCATTAACCGGTGTATCACGCTTTCTTCATCGGATAAAGCTGATCGGCGTAAAAAAATTTACAGCAGACATCAAACACGGCGACCAGATCATCGGTATCCTCAAAGGGGAAAAATATGTACGGGTTATTTTTCCCCTTATCAATATCTTCATTTTCCTACTCCTGCTGCTGCTCACCGCAATTTTCATCAACCATCTTTTCGACAGTCAAAAATTTCTTGAGCAGCAAATCAAAGAAAGAACGAGACATCTCCTGGAAAGTGAACGACGCTTCCACGACCTTGTCAATCTGCTTCCGGAAATGGTTGTCGAGACCAACCTGACCGGGGAGATTACCTACGCCAACGAGGCGGCCAAAAACCAGTTACAACTTACAAGCAAACCAAGCAGTTGTGCAAACTTTTTCCAATTTATCCAGGAAAATGAAAGAAAAATCGCTAGACAGAATTTCGAAGAGACCCTGCAGGGAGAGCCATCAAGCTTGGCTGAACTCACTGTAATTGATCAAAATAATAGAATATTTCCCATTCTCATCCGTTCAACATCTATTGACAAAGGAGGCGAGGTTTGCGGTGCACGGATGATTATTATTGATATTACTGAACGTCGCCAGCTGGAAGAACAACTGCACCGGGATCAGAAGATGAAAGCTATCGGCCTTATGGCCGGCGGGGTCGCCCATGACCTGAACAATATCCTTTCCGGTATCATCAGCTATCCCGAGCTCCTGCTTCTTGATCTGGAGAAAGAGAGCCGTCTACGACATCCTCTCGAAGCGATTCGTCAGTCCGGACTCGACGCTTCATATGTTGTTTCCGATCTGCTCACCGTCGCCAGAGGCATCGCTGCCACCAAAGAGATCATCGCTCCTAATGTATTGATCCAGGCGTATCTCAATTCCACGGATTTCCGGCAACTTCAGACAAGTTATCCACGCATTGAATTTACTCCCTCACTGGCCCCAGAGCTGCGCAATATATCCTGTTCGCCCATTCATATTCGAAAGTGCCTGATGAATCTCATCACCAACGGAGCAGAAGCCATTCACGGAAAAGGAACCGTCTCGATTACCTCCGACAACCATACCGCATCTCTTCCATTGGCAAGAAGCCAGTACAAGCTCTCCACAGAACATTTCTCCAGAATTACCATCCATGATACCGGATCGGGAATTGCAGCTGAGGACATTGCGCATATTTTCGAACCGTTTTACACCAAAAAGGTTATGGGCAGAAGCGGCACCGGACTCGGCCTGGCTGTTGTCTGGAACACTATGCATGACCATGGCGGCACAGTCAACGTTACCAGTGATGAGCGCGGGACGAGCTTTGAACTCTTGTTTCCGAGTATAGAGGCCGACCTCGCTCCACAGCAGAACCGGAAGGACTGGAGAAACTATCAAGGCCGGCGAGAAACTATCCTGGTCATTGACGATGAACGGCGTCAACGCGAGATTGCCGGCCATCTGCTGACTTCCTTAAATTACACGGTGCAAACTGCTTCGTCAGGGGAAGAGGCGATCAAATATGCCAGACACCACGCTCCTGACCTGCTGGTCCTCGATATGCTCATGCCACCGGGATTAAATGGGCGGATGACCTTCGAACAGATCCAGAAAATACATCCTCAGCAAAAAGCCATCATCGCCAGCGGGTTTGCCGACGACGATGATGTGAAAGCCACCCTGGCATTGGGTGCAATGGCCTTTATCCAGAAACCTTATACTCTGGAGCAGATTGGTTCGATCATTCACCACATTCTCTATCGGTAATATTGTGTTTTAAAAACGCATATCCTTTTGACGCCCGAGGTAGCCATGGTACAGAAAAAACCGAGTCTCGGTATTATTTTGATCTTAATGATGACTGTACTCTTGCCGACAGGAGCGTGGACAAAAGACACCATAGGCTGGATGGAAGCGGTTGCACCACCTTTTTTTATTCATGAGGGGAAGTTCAAAGGCCAAGGCTACGAAGACCTCATAACTGACATCCTGATAAAAAATTTACCGGCATATGAGCATTCCCATATGATTGCCAATATTTCCCGACATTACCAACAATGGAAACAAGGGGACAAGGTCTGTGCCCTGGCAATGTACAAGACGCCGGAGCGCATGGAATTTGCCTATTTCTCTATCCCGAGCGTCTTCACCCTGCCGACCGTCCTGATTATCAACAAGGAAAAATTCAGCACATTCGGGGGCAGCAAAACCGCGAGTCTCACAGATATTCTTAAGAGTCATAAATATATTGTCGGCCGATCCAAGAACCGTTCCTATGGAGTTGAATTCGATACTCCCTTAAACACCTACGGCGACGACCAGAATACATTTGTCTACGAAGGCCCGGAACTCACCTTAAATCTCCTTAAAATGCTGTTGGCTGGCCGTATCGATGCACTTGCAGGACTTCCAGAAGAGGCTATGTATCTGGCAGAAAAGATGGGTCTTCGAGAGCGGATCATGACGCTGAATATTACTGAAAACCAGGCAAATAACGATGCATCACTCACCTATGTGGCCTGTTCTAAAAACGAATGGGGCAGAAAAACGATAGAAGATATCAATGCCGTGCTCCGTGAGCAGCGTCCTACCGAAAGGTATCGGGCCGCCTATGAACGGTGGCTTGATCCAAGCAGCATCGAAGGGTACCAAAAACTCTACCGGGACGTTTTCCTTGCCATTACAGAGTAATGGATTCAGCCGACAGTCGAGCTATGCCAGAGAGAGCAGATAGGATCGGAGATTTTTTGAGGTATGGGTCAGATCGAGTTTACTGCGCAGACGCTTGCGATGGAAGTCGACCCCGCTCACCGATAGGTTCAACACCTCTGCTATCTCCTTGCTTGATTTACCATTTCGAACCATATTGGCCACCTCTATCTCCTGAGGCGTAAGTGACATATTCAATGCGGCCAGGCTGTGCAGAAATGGGGAAATGATATCTCTCAAATTGGTATCGACCACCTCAAGCAAGGTCCGCTGTTTTTCGGTTACATGTCCCTGCAGCAGTTTTTCCAGATAGGGCAGGACAAGGCGATCGACATTGGCATAAATCGTCTCTTCGATTCGTGTTTTATCTTCTTCTCGCTGACGCAGCAGAACCCGCAAGGCAATATTGGTCTCCTCGAGACGTTCCCTCTCCCGCATCAGTTCCGCTTCTTTCGCCTGCAAGTTCTCCTGCACCTCCATGATGGGGGTGATATTTTCATGGGTGACGATAACCCGGTGTACATTGTGGTCCCGGTAGGGAACCACCCGCACTGCATACCACCGCTTCTGATCTGGGGAATGACAGGGATACTGGGTCAGAAATTCATCCAGTTCCCCGGCCAGGACTTTACGGATCCCCCTGGCAACCCGATCGGCATCGTCCTCGGGATGTTCCGTCGCGGTTTCACAGATTGCCAAATAGTTCATTCCGATACTTTCAAAGGAATCGTGCATCCCGTTTTGTCGACCATATTCCTGCCAGGTTCGGTTGGTTTCGATGATTGTTCCCTGCTCATCCAATATTGCCACATGGGCTGACATCGAGTCGATAACCACTTTATACAGATTCTGGTCCTGCATCCCTTCCCTCCTTGACTCTGGTAGTTTTTACTATAGTTGTAGTATTGATTATCCCCTCTTGTGTCAATATCAATCGTAACTACTCTGTCCGGTGACCTTGATAAACTAATAATATGCAGGGACTCTTTTTAGTACTCGCTTAACGGGTACTTTGTTTAGTACCCCCTTGAGGGGTGTTCTTTCCAATGCCCCTTGAGCGGAATAAGTGTCTTGCTGGTATATTCAAGTTATTAATGTTAAAAGCACTCTTTATATTCGCACTTTTAGATACTATTTTCAGGCGTAAGGCAATAAGAAGTGCAGCAGATATATGTACTGATATGCAGAGATGAATGGAGTACAGTAGCATTTACTTTTTACAAAACCGATTTTGTCCTGGGAGGAATCATATAATGGATCTCAATACCTATTTTAAAGAACATACAGGCACGGGAGTTCTGGCAACAGCAGACGATACCGGCAAAGTAAACACTGCCATCTACGCGCGCCCCCACGTCCTTGAAGACAAAACCGTCGCCTTTATCATGCGGGACAGGCTGTCCAGAGCAAATCTATTAAAAAATGGTTCGGCCAATTATCTGTTTATTGAATCGGGAGTAGCTTACAAAGGGGTGCGGTTGGGCTTAACAATGATAGACGAATCGTCGGATCCTGAATTAATTGCCTCACTATCCAAGAGAATTCTGGCTGGAAAAGAGTACAGCGCCGATGAAGCAAGATTTGTGGTACGTTTTTCAGTAGATAAGGGGCTTGCGCTAGTTGGTGGCGATGAAGTTATATTAGAATAGCCACCCCTTGCGCACAGACTATATTTCCCGGCAGCGGTTTAGTGACTTAGAAATCATTCTCCCGTGCTTTTTACGGGAGAATTGTTTCGTTAAGGAACTTATACCCCTCAAGGGGGCACTAAACAGAGTACCCGTCAAGCGAGTATTAAA
>CBDTUM010000135.1:0-11428 GCA_965363495.1 uncultured Desulfopila sp. | reverse complement strand
AACACCAATCCCGCCAAAAATCTTTGCGGCCTTTTTTCAGTACTCGCTTGACGGGTATAAGTTCCTTCACGAAATACTTCTCTTACAAAGGGCGCAAGCGGCTTGATCGCACGCTGTTCTTACTGGCCCGAATGACCAATACAATGCAGCATTCCCTGCGTAACCTCTTTGATAAACCCCTCATCAATCAACTTTTTGCCCGTTGAATCAAGCGCATAAAATACATCGATCAACTGCTCCACCTCAGTTGCGATATATGCCTTATGAATATTTAAACCAAAATCAGCCATGGCCTGAGTAATGTGATACAGCTGGGCGGGTTGATCGGCCGCATACACCTCTATGATCGTAAACTTATCAGAGCTGTCATTGTCGACAACCACTTTAGAGGACACATCACCAACCAACTGCACACGGCCATTGGTCGATGCCAATTTACTATAGAGACGGTGGCTCAGGCCAATTCTATGCTCAATAGCAAGGTTAAGCTGCTCGTTCAGATCCGCCCAGTCTCTTTCGGCAAAACTCAGCCCATTGGTTGATCGAACATTAATCACATCGACTACGGTGCCATCCCCCCAGGTAAAAATCTGCGCCTTGACAACAAGGAGGTTATTAAGCGCCATCACTCCACAAATTTTAGCCAGCAGACCAGCTCTATCTCTGGTCATAATCAACAAAGACCAATCTTCGTCAGACTGTTCGGCAATAATCAACGACTTCTGCCTGATACGCTGATAATTGTCTCGTTGGGTCAGAACATGTCCTGCGATCACTTCGGGGGAAAAAGTGAGGATATAATCGGAGCTCAGGGTTTGTGGATCAATCTTCAGATCGTCAATTCCCTGTAACAGCGTACGAACCTGTTCACGAAGCCACTCCACCCCCTGCTTTTGATGAATCACAGTATCGTCAATTTCATGGGGGCTCTGATCCAAATATGTACTTACTTTCAGATACAGCTCTTCCATCAGACTGGCCTTCCAGTCACTCCAGGCAGACGGCCCGGTGGCTTTTGAATCCGCAACCGAAAGAAGATACAGCATGGAAAGACGCTTGTTATCACCGATTGTTTCGGCACATTTTGCAATAAATAACGCATCGTTTAAATCCCGACGCAGCGCGTTTTCCGGAATAAAAAGATGGTACGTGATGAGGAACTCAAGGGTACTGCGTTCGGTTTCAGTCAAACAGAACCTCTTCCCTATTTCTCCGGCCAGTGTCGCTCCTTCGATGCAATGGTCCCGGCCGGAACCCTTGCCTATATCGTGCAACAGAGCTGCCAGATATAAGACCTTCAGATTGTCGACACTCTGCACCACACTGGGCCAGTCGGCAACCAGAGCATGCAGTTCCACTACCGCCTGCAAGGTGTGCCGATCAACCGTGTAGATATGATAGAGATCGTGCTGGGCGAGGCTGGTAATTCTGGCAAATTCGGGGATACAGGCGGTCAAGACGCCAGTCTCCAGCATAGTTTCCAGGACCATTCCGACATCTTTTGCCTCAAGAAGCAGCGTAAAAAAGGTTTTGGCAAATCGTAGTGAGGTGCGCTCCTTATCGGAGATCAAATCCAAAAACCCTGAAATCGCCTTACGGGTTCTGTAGTGCATCGGCAAGCCCGTCCGGGCCATCGCCAGGAACACCCGGAGGAGCGTTTGCGGCTTGGCCAGGATCTGCGATCTACCGACAATAAGATGCACTCGCCCGGTCCTGATTTCTATGCCATTTTCTATGACCTTATCAGCAGCCATCCTGCTCTTACTGGCCAAACCCAGGACGTCATCCACATGGTCAAAAAAGAGATCGCTGGTAACAGCTACAGTCTGCAGGGCGCTATAAACATCGCGCATAAAGTGTTCAACGCCGCGTACACCGCCCTTTGCGCTGTAGCTAAAGGCCTTGGCCACGTCCTCCTGCTGCTCAAAGTACAGCTGATCGTTTTTTCGATTACAGATAAAATGCAGATAACAACGCAATCGCAACAGGATATCTCTGGCGCTCTCAAATTCTTTTTTTTCTTCTTCCAGCAACAGACCTGCACTTGCTATGGCATCCAGGCTGTTTAAACCGAAGACGACTCTGGCCGTCCACATCATAGCCTGGATGTCCCGCATCCCGCCCCGACCTTCTTTTATATGGGGTTCGAGGAGATAGCTATGGCTGCCGAAACGTTCGCGACGGCTCTGGCGATGGCCCTTCATCTCCTCGACAAACTTCTCCCGATGGCCATCGATATATTTTTTTCGATACGCCTTAAGCAGTTCCTCAAACAAGTCTTCCGAGCCGTAGATCAACCTGGCATCAAGGAGTGCTACAAGAAAAAAATATTCCTCCTTAGCATGCTGGATAGACTCGGCAACAGTACGAACCCCATGACCAACCTCCAGCCCGGTATCCCAGAGCGGATAGAGCACCGCATCGGTAACCCGGGATATCTGTTTTTTCGCCTTAGGGTGATAGAGGATCATCAGATCGATATCCGAAAAAGGATATAATTCTTTCCGGCCATATCCGCCAAGTGCAACAAAAGCTATCCGGCCATCGCAACCAGGTATATCGGCTAGCTTATAGCTCTTGCCGATATATTCATCGACCATCCGGCTATGACTCAGAAGAAAAGCATCACCGCCACTGCCAATACCGCTTGTGGTCCAACTTTTCTGCAGAGCCTCCCGTTCGGCACGAAACACTTCAATCATTGATCACACCGCGTCACGATCTTCTTCCCCTGTACGCACTCGAACCACCCGTTCAACAGGCAGGACGAAAATTTTTCCGTCTCCAATTTTGCCGGTGTTTGCAGCCGTCCTGATGGTATCAACTACCTGGCTCACCAGATTTGCAGCCACAACAATCTCAATTTTCACCTTAGGAATAAAATCGACAACATACTCCGCCCCACGATAGATCTCTGTATGTCCTTTCTGCCGGCCATACCCTTTTACTTCCGACATGGTCATCCCGGTAATACCGATACCGTTCAAGGCGTCCTTCACATCGTCTAGCTTAAATGGCTTTATAATTGCCTCTATTTTTTTCATACCCCTTCCCTTGTTAGAATCTTACAAATAATGCCCTGGATATCTGCCAAACCAAACATCGGGCTGCCTTTTCTCTACCTGATAAAAGCAACACATTATATCGTTATCTGTTCATCGGCAAGTTTCAGTTAGCTATTGTAGGCAGTTTCCGAATGTTCTGTAGAATCCATTCCTTGCACTTCTGCATCGTCGGCCAGACGCATTCCCATAGTCCGGTCAGTAACCTTAAAGAGGATCCAGCTGATCACAAAGGCATAGCCGACGACAACCACAACACCAAAGAGCTGCTTCCACAACTGGGAAGCATTACCGAAGAAAAGGCCATCAACGCCGCCCGGATTGACTGAAGTTGAAGCAAAAAAGCCGAGACAAATAGTCCCTACAATCCCACCCACTCCGTGAATGCCGACCACGTCAAGGGAGTCGTCCATGCCCAGTTTTGATTTGGCATTTACCGCCAGAAAACAGACCACACCGGCGATAAAACCTATGATGATGGCCGAGTTTGGTCCCACAAAACCTGCAGTGGGGGTGATAGTCGCTAAACCGGCAATAGCACCTGAAGCCGCGCCGAGTGTCGTCGCTTTTTTTCGGGTAAGCCATTCCATGACCACCCACATCAACATTCCCGCCATACCACCCAGATGGGTGGCTACAAAAGCGGTTGCAGCTATTTCATTCACAGCAAGAGCCGAACCGCCGTTAAAACCAAACCAGCCGAACCAGAGCAGTCCCGTGCCGATAATAGTCATAGGCAGACTGTGCGGCATAAAACTTGTTTTGCCGTAGCCTTTGCGGGGGCCAAGCACCAGAACACCAGCGAGCGCAGCCGCGCCGCAGGTTGCATGGACAACAAGCCCCCCGGCAAAGTCGAGAACCCCAAGATTACCCAGCCAGCCGCCCTTTCCCCACACCCAGTGGCAAACAGGATTGTACACCAAGACAGCCCAGAGCAGGGAAAAAACGAGAAACGGCACAAACCGGACCCGCTCGGCGAAGGCCCCGGTAATAAGCGCCGGGGTAATTATGGCAAACATACATTGATAAATCATAAAAACAGTCTGTGGAATAGTCGTAGCATAATCAGGGCTTGGCGCGTTGGTCACCCCAGACAAGGCAAACCAGGACAGATCTCCGACAAAGCCACCCACATCAGGCCCAAAAGACATGGAATAGCCAAGATACACCCATTCAAGAGATACGAGAGAGATTAAAATCAGACTCTGCATGATGGTGCCCAAAACATTTTTCTTGCGCACCATGCCACCGTAAAACAAAGCCAATCCCGGGGTCATCAAGAGCACCAAGCCTGCAGACGCAAGGATAAACGCGGTATCTGCTTTATTCATCTGTTCCCTCCATTTGATTTTATTTTCTAACCGCTAAACAATTCAACGATTGTGCCACTTTGCATTTTAGATCATATTTTATTGATATCATTGCAATTAAAACACGAAGCCTATGGAGCAGCCCTCAAAAAGTGGCCACATTCCCGTCACAATCGCTCACTTTCCTTACATTTTTGTAGGAATAATTTTATTTTTTAACGGAAATGAAAGAAAAATAAAGATATCTGCTCTAACAATCCGGGGGGATAGTTTTATGTTTGGTCTTGAGGCGGATATGGTATAATTTGAAAATGTTGTTACTTTTATAAATCCGACAAACAGGAAATAAGACACTCATCAATAAAATATTTTATTTTTTTACCCATGCGCGTAAACAACAAACACTATAGAACAATTTGGCCCGATATCGAGAATAGCCGGCAGATCTGCATTATTGACCAGCGGCAACTCCCCCATGAGTTTGTTATCGAAAAGCTCACCTCTCCCGAGCAAGTAGTCACTGCCATTCGAGATATGCATGTCCGTGGTGCCGGACTTATTGGTGCTACCGCCGGTTTTGGCATGTATCTGGCGTCACTTAAGGCTCCTGATCAGGGATTTACCACCTCCATGAAAAGTTTCGCGACAACACTCGGCAACAGCAGGCCGACTGCCCGCAATCTTATCTGGGCCATCGACCGAGTCCTGAAAGCAATGGACAAAGTACCGACTCCTTCTGAAAAAAGAACAATAGCCTTTGCCACCGCCTGCGCTATCGCCGATGAGGATGCGCTGTTTTGTAAGCAGATAGGTGAACACGGCCGGGCAATCATCGAAGAAATAAGTCGGAAAAAGCAGGGTGCTCCGGTCAATATCCTCACCCACTGCAACGCAGGTTGGCTGGCCTTTGTCGATCATGGCAGCGCCACTGCACCAATTTATGCGGCACGGGATGCCGGTATCTCGGTGCATGTCTGGGTAGACGAGACCAGACCCTGGAATCAGGGGGCACGGCTTACCGCCTGGGAACTGCAGCAGGAAAATATTGCCAATACCCTCATTTGCGACAACTGCGGTGGCCACCTGATGCAAAATGGCATGGTTGATATGGTTATTGTCGGAACCGACCGCACCACACATACCGGCGATGTCGCCAATAAAATCGGCACCTATCTCAAAGCACTGGCTGCCAAGGACAACAATATTCCGTTTTATGTCGCTCTCCCATCGTCAACTTTTGACTGGAAGCTTGACAAGGGGACACAAATTCCCATAGAACAAAGATCGGGAGAGGAAATCACCACCATCTCGGGAAAAGATAGTGAGGGAGCGATAACCACTGTTACTTTGGCTGCGAAAGGTACAAAAACGGCAAATTACAGTTTTGACATAACCCCTGCCAGACTGATAACCGGGCTTATCACCGAACGAGGAATAACAGACGCTGAAGAACAGGCAATCCACCGACTCTTTCCGGAGGCAGGTACCGACGGATAAGCCATTGTTGTAAAACAGCATGGCCGGAAAAACATTTTTTAAACCACTCAGTTCAGCCCCTTGAAGGGCAACAAGAGCCGTAACGAAATTGACAAAAAGATCAGCTTAACTCGAAACAGCTCCTAACTATCCAGGAAAATTTATGAAACAACGAGAACAGAGAAAATTCATCCGATACGACTCCTTGCATCTCCTCGATTATCAGGTCTTGGACGAAGAAGGCGAGACAGGCGTCTATTCGATGGGTCGAACCATAGACGTCAGCCTCGACGGCCTGAAACTTGAAACGACAACCCCGTTCAAAGCCGACACTCGCCTGCTTATTACTGTCGGCATTGAAGATGACCTGGTCGAGCTGGAGGGACGAACAACCCACTCGATGCCTCATGACGGACGTTATCTTGCCGGGATCACATTTCTGAAGATTACCCAAGAGGGCCGACGTATTTTTGCTAAATACGTTGAAGCATTTCGACAACGAAAACAGAACGTTCAGGAAAAAGTACGATAGAACCGCTGCAAAGCGCTGCCACTGTTGGTTCCCATGTGCTACAGGGGAACCAACAGTGTAAGTGGTTCATGGGAACGAGATCCTCGGACACGCTCCCAGTTTTTTGCTATTTTTTATTTGGTCTGGCCTTGCGACCATACACATCATCAAAGCGGACGATGTCATCTTCTCCGAGATAGCTGCCGTTCTGCACCTCAATCAACTCCAGCGGAATAACCCCTGGATTTCCCAGTCGATGTACCGTGCCAGACGGGATGTAGGTAGACTGGTTTTCATAGAGTAAAATTTCGTCCTCTCCATTCACGATCAGAGCTGTTCCAGAAACGACAACCCAATGCTCATGGCGATGGTGGTGCATCTGTAGAGACAGCTTCGCCCCGGGGCTTACGGTTATCCGTTTAATCTGAAAACGTGGATGCTCTTCCAGCACCGTATAGCTGCCCCAAGGACGATAAACGGTGGTATGCAGGCTAAATTCTTTCCTGTGCTCCTTTTTCAACCGGGTAACCACCTTTTTCACATCCTGCGATCTCGACAATGGCGCGACAAGAATAGCATCGGCAGTCTCAACCACCAGGGTGTCCTCCATGCCAACTGTTGCAACCAGCATATTCTCAGATTTTACCAGACAGTTTCTGGTATCTTCCAGCAGGACATCACCACTGGTGACATTACCGTTCTCATCTTTTGCCATGACATCCCACAAGGCCTGCCACGAACCAATATCATTCCAGCCAAGATCAGCGACAACGACAGCAGCAATGGCGGTTTTCTCCATCAGAGCATAATCTATCGAGTCATTGGGACACCTCTCCATCGCGCTCTGCTCAAAGCGAAAAAAGCGGTTGTCTTTGGTACCATTTGCCACCGCTTCGGTCATGCAGGCGAGCATTTCAGGGGCGAATTTTTCCATCTCCTGCATAAAGGTCTTGACGGTAAAAGCAAACATACCGCTATTCCAGAAATAGTTACCGTTGGCAAGATACTCACGGGCAACGGTAAGATCGGGTTTTTCCTTAAAAGAGGCGACACTGTTACCCTCACCCTTTTCAATATAACCATAACCGGTCTCTGGTCCGGTAGGCTGGATACCAAAAGTGACCACTGCACCTTCATCGGCAAGTTGAGCTGCCTGCCGGACAGATTCGACAAATTTATCTGGAAAGAGGATCACGTGGTCAGCCGGGAGAACGAGCAGGACAACATCCTCTCCCTGTTGCCGGCAAAATTCTGCCGCACCACAGATCGCCGGAGCGGTATTTCGCCCTAATGGTTCGAGGAGAATTGAAAAATCTGCAAAACAGTCAAGTTCCTCTATCTGAATCTGGGTGATGAAACGATGGTCTTCCCCAACGACTATCACCGGCGGCAGTATTTCCGACAGGCTCTTCACCCTGAGCAGAGTCGTCTGCAGCAGCGAGGTCTGGTCGATGAGCCGCAAGAGCTGTTTGGGATACAGTTCTCTTGATAAGGGCCAAAGTCTTGATCCGGTTCCGCCTGCCAAAATGACTGGTTGAATTTTTGCCATGTGCTTCCTTTTATAGTATGATTTGTACGATTTTCAGCTAATGAAACTCAGCAATTCTGCAGTCTTTTCCTGCAGAAGTTTGATATCACCCCTGCTTTCGACATTCAGACGCAGCAGAGGCTCTGTATTTGATTTACGAATATTAAAACGATACCCGGGATAGGCAATAGAGAGGCCATCGGTATAATCCTTTTCTCCATCGCTGTATCTCTTTTCAATCCGGGCAATGATCGCATCAGGGTCAGCAACCCGGTTGTTGATTTCGCCGGACACCGGGAAAGCAGCTATTCGGTCCGCAACCAGTTCAGAAAGCTTTTTTCCATCCCGGCAAAGTAAGGCACTGACCAGCAGCCAGGGAATCATCCCCGAGTCGCAATACCCGAAGTCTCTAAAATAATGATGGGCGGACATTTCGCCACCGTAAACACCATTTTCCTGCCGCATGCGCTCTTTAATAAAAGCGTGGCCGGTCCTGGTCATCACCGGAATGCCACCAGCCTGGCGCACCTGTTCTTCCGTATTCCAGGTTAATCGCGGATCGTAGAGGATTGTCCCGCCGGGTTCTTTCTTGAGCATCTCTCTTGCCAGCAGAGCAACGATGTAATAGCCTTCGACAAAATTGCCCTGTTCATCCCAGAAAAAGCAGCGATCAAAATCACCATCCCAGGCTATACCCAGATCAGCCCCATGATCCTGAACGGCCCGAGCCGTTTCGGCTCTTTTTTCAGGCAGTAAAGGATTGGGTACCCCATGAGGAAAGGTGCCGTCCGGCTCATGGTTGACGCGTATAAACTGAAAAGGCAAATGCTCCGCCAGTAGGTCGACAATTGCACCGGCGCACCCATTACCACTGTTAACCACAATTTTCAAAGGTTTGAGTTGTGGGGTATCGATATATCCCAGCAGATGCTGAACATAACTGTGCTTGTTATTGAGGCACTCGAGCTGACCAGGTGCTTCTCCAGGCAGAGGCAGGCTGTCTGTTGTGATCAACTGCGCCATCTCTTTAAGCCCCGATTCTCCGGTTACCGGACGGGCCCCTCTGACAACAAATTTCATGCCGTTATAATCGGCGGGATTATGGCTGGCAGTTACGATGACACCTCCGTCGACCCCAGCCGGTTCCATGCTAAAAGCAGCGTGATAGATTTCCTCAGTCCCGCACAGCCCAAGATCCATGACATAGGTCCCCATATCCCGCAGCCCGGAAATCAAGGCCTGGACCAGCTCTTCACTGGAGAGTCGGATATCACGACCGACAACCACCTTTTTCAGGTTGTACACCGCCGCAAAACTGCGTCCAATCTTCCTGGCCAACGGGGCGTTCAGCTCATCCGGAACTTTCCCCCTGATGTCGTATGCTTTAAAACAGGGGAGAGATATTGTATTCAATATAATTATCCTATTAATAGTGCTGTTTAAACTCGCAAAAAAAACGAATTTGAGATGGTTAAGTAAAAAGCTTCATATTCGAGGCGTGTGAATTTCACTATTATTTCGGCGTACTAGGGTACGTCGTAATGATAGTGAAATTCACAACAACGAAGAAGATGGAGAATTTTTACGACACCATTATTTTTCATTCTGGCCAAAATCCCTGAGCAGAGTGGCAAGCAGATTTTTAACATCCGGCTCAAGATCGTCTAACTGGAAACCAGCCAGATAAAAGTTGGGATCGCTATCGAGCTTACACCACCTGCTGATGGCCGGAAAAACAACTTCATCATGGTCTTTCATTCGGCTGGGCAAGCTCATGCGAAGCTCAAAGTCCTTATGCACCTCAACAGCATTGTCACATATTAGCATACATCCTTTTTCGGAGATATCGACAAGATGACCGAGAATTTCACAGTTCACCCCATCAAAAACACGCAGGTAATAGACGAGACGCCAGCGGTCAGCCTGTCGCTTATCCTTCTTGCCAATTTCCTTTTCGACGTCAGCCATCGTTTACCCTTTATCTTTTTAGGTTGAAAAGAATACCCCTCAAGGGGGTACTAAACAAAGCACCCCCAAGGGGGCATTGCAAAGAATCCCGGCTTATTTTCCGTTTACCCGGGTGAGTTCAACATCCCCCACAGCACCAATTTTCTCCCCACAAATCACTACCACACCCAAAACCCCAGTAATGTCACGACTTTTCGCCAAAGCTCTTTTAATGCCGGCAGTGCCACCAGATGCCCGGCCAACCTCATTTCCAAGACGGGTTGCCGCAGCATCGGCAAGAACCGTAGACCTGGCAATGACCGTAACAGAATCCGCCAGGCCAAAACTCAAAGAATGACCAACTGTCCCGGACGAAGTGCAGACAGCAATCGGCATGGTATTTCCTGCCAACCGCAACCCGGTCCGCAGGCTCAGAGACGATTCTCCGGCAAAAATAGCCACGGTGCAGTCCTGGCTCCTGTTGATATAAATATCACCGCCATTCTCCACCATTACTTCCCGACATCCGCTTTGCAGCAAACCCCGGCCGACATATTCGGCAATCGCTCCCGCTACCGCGGCCATAGGCCCGACACCAGCACAGCTGCCGGCAGCCAACATGTCCTTGATGATCGGCGCGGCCAGAGGATCGGCGGGAAGAGGTGACAGAGCCGAGGCAAATTCGGGATGCTGCCGGATATATTTCTCAATCTGCAATCGATACTGCAAAACTAGTCTTTGGGCCAGACCAGCAACCTCATGATCCGCCAGGATATGCAGGTCAGTCTCCTTGATTGTTGCAAAAGAAGAGATTAAATGACCGGGATCAGGAAGAGCACGATAAGTACGCTCTCTATATGACTCAGGTTTTTTTGCTTTACCGTGTTTCACAGGAAGTAATCATTTTGGGACAGGTTTCTCAATCTTTATCTCTTTACCTGCTGCTGATTCTTGCGTAGCTGGCGTAAGGAGCTCTTTAACTGCATCAATGGCAATCGCCGGTTTCTGCTGCAACAACGACTTTCGCACATCTTCATCACGAATCAATGTACGGGTAAAGTCTGTCGCCTCATTCAAGATGTCGCACGTCACACAGGTTCTGAGCATTTGATTTTCCGGTGCGAGAACTGTGCCAAGAACCATATGCAGTAGAACCGCCAGAATGACCGCCTTGGCAAAACCAACCACTGCCCCCAGGAGATGATCGAACCAGCCGCTAATAGTCATTTGAATAACATAGCCCATGGCCTTTCCCACAAGCATTACAACCACATAGGTAATGACAAAGAGGATAACACAACTCGCTAGAAATACGATTTTTGGGTTTTCCGATATGTCTCGCAAAAGAGGTAAGATTCTGTCATGATATCGACTGGCAACAAAATAACCAAGATAGAGAGCGATGAAACCGGTCACCTGCCTGAGCAGCCCCAGCCACATGCCTCGTCCAACGAGAAGAACGAACAGACCAAGGATGACCAAGTCGTATGCTTTCATACCGGTGAATACTTGCATAATATCCCTCTACGCAAACCACATTCTGTCCTGAAAAACATTTCTTGTTTGTTTTTTCCACGAAAGGGTACTAAAAAAT
>CBDTUM010000134.1:0-11891 GCA_965363495.1 uncultured Desulfopila sp. | reverse complement strand
CAGACTTGCGAGACTGGCTCCTCCCCATGCTGATGAACGGGCAGGTCACGGTAAAATAGGAACATATTCCATGGGTAGTGACAGAAAGCAAAAAATAATCGACTTAGGCGCAGAAACCCTGGCGGATGCCCTGCTGGAGCTTGCCCTGTACTCGGATGTCGCCGATGATCTGATCGAACGGTTGATAGCCACGCCAAAGGAGAACGTACAGCGGTTCAAAAATAAACTCGCCGATCTGAAACAATCAGGACGTTTTATAGACTGGAGGGAATCTTCCGGATTTGCCCGCGAACTGGAGATGTTGCTGCAGGATGTAAGGGCAGGCGTTGCTGATCCGCTTACGGGTGTGGAACTTATCGCCTCGTTTTATGAAACGGATGAAACCGTATTCGAACGTTGTGATGATTCCAGCGGTGATGTTGGCGATGTGTTCCGCTATGAAGCAAAAGAGCTGTTTGTGGAATATGCATCCCGCTGTACTGATAAGGAGAAAATTGCAGACACTATTTTAAAGCTGAACTGTAAGGACGATTATGGCGTACGGGACACGCTGATTGACTGTGCCGGGGATTGTCTGCCTGATCGGGTCATCCGCGCGATGATCACCACACTTCAGGGACTGGCCGACAAAGAGAAAGACGAATACCGGAAACGTCATCATCTGATGCTGATTGAATCCCTCGCCCGACAAATAAAAGATGCAAAACTTTTTGAAAAAATCCGCATTGCTTCTTGGGGAGAACTGTCAACAGCAGCTCTTGTCGATATTGCCCGTGTCTATCTGGAAAGTGGCGATATTGAAACAGCCCATTCATGGCTGAAAAAAATCCCCGAAGGTGAAAACTTTCAGAAATATGAAAGGGACAAGCTGCTGCTGGAGATTTACAAAAAACAGGGAGATTCCGAAAAGCTGACGGAACTTCTTTTCCAGAAATTAAGATCCTATCATTCCATTGATACTCTGCAGGATCTTCTTGATGTCATTGGTTATGACAAGAGGGACGATATCGTTGTCGATGAGGTGGCGCAGATTCTGGAAAGCAGTGCACTCCGGGAGTCGGATGCAGAATTTCTGATTGCAATCGGGAAGATGGATGAAGTGGAATCTTATCTTCTTAAACGTGCCGACCAGCTCGATGGAAACAATTATGGCAGCCTGCTTTCCTTAGCTGAAACAATGGAAAAGGAAAGCCGGCATCTTGTTGCCAGCCTGATATACCGTAGCCTGTTGACCTCAATTCTGGAACGCGGCTATACCAAGGCCTATCCCCATGGCATCTGTTATCTGAAGAAACTGGACAAACTGGCGGCAGCCATTTCAGATTGGAAAGATTTTAATCATCATGAAGCATTCAAAGAACAGATCATTGGAGCACATGGTCGCAAACGAAGCTTCTGGTCAAAATATGAGGTAAAGAAATGAGAGAACGCTTTTATCTGTTGAAAATACAACTGCTTGATATCGAACCGGCAATTTGGCGGCGTTTTGTGGTGCCCGCCGGTATTACGCTGGATAGGTTGCATGATGTCATTCAGATTGTTATGGGTTGGACCGACAGCCATCTACACGAATTTACCATCGGGAATAAACGATACACCGAGTATCCGGAATCTAAAGAAGATGGGCTGGTGTGCGGTAGATACCGGCTCGGGGATCTGCTTAAACAGAAAGGCCGCACATGTCATTATATGTATGATTTCGGTGACAGCTGGGAGCATGAACTTGTTCTCGAAGAAAGTCGCTATTTCAACCCGGAACTGAGATCGGATATCGCCTGTATAGTAGGCGAGCGGGCCTGTCCACCTGAAGATGTGGGTGGCGTTCCCGGGTACTTTGAATTCTGCAATGCTCTGAAGGACCCGAATCATGAAGAGCACCAAAGTTTTATGGAATGGTCCGGTGGTGACTTTGACAGTGAACGATTTGATACTGAATTTGTCAACTGGGAGCTGATGAAATACCTCCGCTGGTCCCGGGACAGGTATCAAAATTCTGGACGGATTGAATGAAGAAAGATAACAACAAACTGCAAAAGTCCGGGGAAATAGAAACTTCCATTGTTCGATCCTCGGCGGCCGAATATCTGACCTTTGTTGCGGCAACGGGCAAGGGAGGCGTTGAGGCGGTTTATGCAGATGAAAACATCTGGTTGACTCAGAAAATGATGGCTGCGCTCTATGACGTTGATGTTAGAACGGTTAACTATCATTTTATAAACCTGTTATTCATCCATATTAAAGGCTTGAACCGTTTTTCGTAAAGCCGTACAGGTCTCTCAACTCTATTATCAGGAAGTAATTGTCTATGGCAAAGTGTACCGTCTGCAATTCCCGGAAGGGGAAACGAAAATGTAAAGCAACTGGGACTTTTATCTGCAGCTTGTGCTGCGGCGAATCCCGCTCAGAGGCAAAATGTGCTGGCTGCTCCTTTTTCAAATCAGTTGCCAGCTCCCGAAATTATCGGAGTGTACCCTACTACAGTACCCGGGAGATGGCGGACAATCCTGACCTGGAGAACATCGCCAATGTGGTCGAGTTATCGCTCTGCCAAATATGGGAGAGTGATCGTCAGCACGTGGATGACAGGACAGCGGCCCGGTTGGTTGAGCTGATGATTGACATGTATCACTTCAACGACGATACGCCACTGGTGGACACATCGGTATTGGAGGAAGGTTTTCGCTTCTTTTCACAAAACATCGGCAACAAGCTTACTCATATTCCCCCTGAGCAATTGGTCAAGGTCCTGGCTGCCGTCTACCGGTCCATTCAGCGCAGGACACTTGGTGGAAGCAATTACCTTCAATTTGTCAACCAATTCACCGGCATCGGTCCGGCAATGTGAGCTTTGCGCAATATGGCAAAAACTTTGCGACATAAATGGACCTTTACCAGCCGTTTTAGAAGACAGGCCTTTGGCTGGCGAGGCTCCGGGAAGGCGGTTCAGCGGGTGAGGGAAGCTGTTACTGAAATTAAGGCTGCGGCCCGCAAGGACTCGCTGCTTGGTGCGGAAGGGGCTGTTTTGTTTTTCGAGAAACTGTCCCCTGCTCTGGAGCACGTGGACAGCTCTTCAGGGGCCATCGGCACGGCGGTTAATAACGCTGTCGATGCGTTGGTTCCTTTAATTGCCATAGGCCCCGGCAGGCGACGAGCTTCGCAGGAAATGGCTTGACCGTCTCTGGAAGGCCATCGAAGAAGACGACATTCCGTATATCGAACTCCTTTCGCACCACTGGGGCACTCTCTGCCAATCGGCTGAGCTTGCTTCACAGTGGGCCGATGAGCTGGTGACGCCGGTGCAAATAACATGGTCGGAGGAAAGAAGAGCCGGTGGTGGCTATTTCAAGGGGACATCAGCCTGCCTCAGTGCTTTGCTGACAGCGGGTCGATACAAGGAAATCCTGGAACTGCTGGCCCTTGCGCCCTATAGATTTTGGCATGATCGGCTATGGGGGGTGAAAGCCTTGATGGCCATGGGAAAGAAGGCCGAGGCCTTGCGTTATGCCGAAGAGTCCCGTAGCCTGAATGAACCGGATTATCGCATCAGTGAGACGTGTGAAGAAATTCTGCTTACGAGCGGTTTGGTGGAAGAAGCCTATGTCAGGTACGCAATCGAAGCTAATCAAAAGACAACCTATCTGGCTACTTTCCGGGCAATCGTCAAAAAATACCCAAACAAAGAGCCGGGAGATATCCTCGCCGATTTGGTGGCAAGCTCTCCGGGAAATGAGGGGAAATGGTTTGCGGCGGCAAAATCAGCAGGCCTGATGCGCGAGGCAGTCAATCTTGCCAGTCAGAGTCCATGTGACCCAAGGACGCTGACCAGGGCGGCACGCGACATGAAAGACAAGGATCCTCAATTTGCCCTTGAGGCGGGAATCGCGGCTCTTCGCTGGCTCATCGCAGGTTATGGGTACGACATTACCGGACTGGATGTTGTGGATCCGCTTACGTTTGCTTTGGAAGCGGCAATAAATAATGGCTGCCTGCAGGAAACGAAGGATCGCCTCCGCGAAATGGTAACCGCCGACAAATCAATCGACCGGTTTGCGAGTAAAATTATTCAACGTGAACTTGATCGCTTAACCAGATAAGTATCCGGTCCTGAAGGGCAACTTGATTGAGAGGACCATCCCCGACAAGCCCAACATTAGTCGCCTGCAGAAATGCCGCCTGACCGACAAGGGCCGCCAGCCAGTGGCTTGTGCAGCACAGAGATGGATAACTGGCGACAAATTCACGACATGGCTTCACCTTTTTTGCCGTTTTCTTTCCATCATATCTCCCACATCGAGTCCTGATAATACCAACAAAAAAAATCCTTCTGCTGCTTTGTAGTATTGTATTCAAGGACGACTGATGATACACCAAATAGGTGCACTCAATCTATTTTGATATAATACTGAATACTTAGGAAACCATTCAAAAAACACATGAGATTGTCTTGGAACAAATATCTCTTGTTAACTTATACATAATGGGTGTGATTCTTGATGGATTCGGACGTCATGGTATTACAACTCAGGTATATTTAGGGAACTTGCCATCCGCATGCGATTACAATCTCTCCTATATGTGTAATCAAACGTGGGAAATGGCGATGTATATGCACCATGCTGAACTGCACTTATATCAGAAGTATTACCAGATTGGCTATGCTGAGTACCACTTAAACGGCGGTGGTGGTTTGTCACTTATGAAATGGCAAAGTGCAAAAACAAAAATGGATCCTGTCATTGATGAGCTTTTACAAAATTATTCTGTCGTGAGCCCAAATTTTTCAGTGCAAAATACCCAAACCGTTTCGGCAGATGTAAACGTTAATGGAGCGGTCGCGAATATGATAGACCTAATTAAGGTCTTGGGGTGATATTTGAACTAGATAAATCTCAACTCAGATTAAGGAGATTCATTCTGTATGGCTCTATTTCGGTGTAATAAATGTGCCCATCTTCGAGAAGTCCCAAATGACTACATAGGGAAATCAGTCAAGTGTCCTCAATGCAAGGAAGTTGCGCCAATTCATGACACCGTTGCTTTTATTAAGAACGTGATTGAAAAATATCGTTCAAAAAGTAAAGAGTTACAGCAATTACAGCAGGAAACCTCAATGGAACAGATCCCAGAGATTGAGGTTGTGGAAGAAACATCACTTGAAGCAATAGACATCTATAATACGACCGCGTTAACAAAGAAGGAGCAATATCTAGACATCGTAGAATGGTTTCAACAGAAGCAGATCCAGATAGAGGTTGATCAGAAAGCCACTGATACTACCGGTTTTTTTGATGAAGTCGCTCTCAGTTTGGGAAATCAGTATGATCTCTTACAAGAGATCACTGATAAAATAAAACGTGTCCAGGCAAAAGGATACACAAACGTAAAATTTACGCTGGCCTCAAAAAGTCAGAAGGAAGTCAAAGCGATCACCAGCTTTTGCCAGCAACTCTATGAGTATTCTTTTGTTGCCAAATATTTTTATCTGAAAAAGGATAAAATAATTTACCTCAACCTGCAGTCTTCGCCGACGATTAAGAATTTTTTTACCGGCGAATGGATGGAATGGTATGTGTTTATTAAAACATTGGAATATTTTCGCGATAAGCAGCTATCAACCTCTTGTTTAAGAAGTCTGATTGTGACCTTTCCAAACGAGGATTCTCATGAATTAGATGTATTTTTCCTGGTTAACAATCGAATTCCTATTTGCATAGAATGTAAGACAGGCGAGTTTCGAGAGCATATTGATAAATATTCTAAACTGCGTAAGCGATTACATCTTGATAAAAATCAATTTTTTCTTTGTGTCGTGGGATTAAGTCAAGAACAGGCCCGAGGGTTGACTGCCATGTACGATATAACATTTGTTAATGAGAGCAACTTTCTGCAATATGTTGGAAAATTGCTATGATTGTTTTCCCGTTTTTTCCCCGGGAACGTGTGAAATCCTGTTTTTACAGGTTGGTTGGGGGGCGACCCTAAACTTTGTCAGTTTTATGAGGTCTTGGAACTTTCGGTATCACCGTGGATCATGCAAAAAACTGGTGATGTAAACGAAAAATACGAGCTTGTAGTGGCAGAAAGAATTTTTTACGAACATAACAAACCGTTAATAAATGATATGATTTTTATTCTGTTAAACGTGGGGGAGAACAAAGAATTACCTAGAAACATCTTCAGGTTGTTACCTATACAGAGCAGATTCTCGGGGAAGCGGGAAAAAGAGTTGTCCGATCTGCGGAAAAATTTGCTATAGCACTGCAAAGTTTGACCTACTGATATCTGGTTATTTTCAATAACTCCTTACTATGATTTGGCTTACCAACAGACCTTTTTGAAACCCCAAAAAAGAGTTGTATCAATTGCGGTAAAAACTGGAAACTCCATGGAAATTTGAGTATACTTACTGTTTTTTTCCCTCCTTGCTCATAGTGAGGAGACATCTTATTGTGTACAACAATGTATAATATAGGCCCCAGGCCGTACGCTTCCTTTTATTTTTTGGAGTTTAGCAGAAGAGAAAATCATGGCAAATAAATTGTATGTAGCGGGAACTGAACCCCGCAGTGGAAAATCGGCTATCATCCTTGGCCTGATGGAGCTTCTGACAAGAAACATCAAAAAGGTTGCATTTTTTAAACCGCTTATCGATGTGGATCAGTCTCGAAACGAGCAGGACAATACCATCAATCTCATCAAGCGTCATTTCCACCTGTGCCCTGACTATGATGAGATGTTTGCCTACACGGTCACCGAGGCCAGTCAACTCCTCGCCATGGGCAAAAAGGCTGAGTTGCAGGACGGGATAATGGCTCAATATAACAACCTGGCCGAAAAGTCTGATTTCATCTTGTGTGAAGGCATTGAAATGGAAGGGGCGCAGGCTTCTTTTGATTTTGATCTCAACGTCGATATAAGCAATAACCTTGGCTGTCCACTGATGCTGGTTGCCAGTGCGAAAAACAAGACAGTAGAAGAACTGATTCGATCTATCAAGGTGTACTCCGAGTCTCTGGCTGAACGAAGTTGTGACCTTGTGGCTACAATTGTCAACAGGATGGATCCTTCATTTGTAGAAGAAATGGAAGAAAGACTTGCACAGGAAAACATAGGTGGCAAAAGGCAGCTCGTCTACGTTGTTCCTAATGATGAAAACCTGGGGAATCCCTCCATGGGTGAAGTTGTTCGGCTGCTGAAAGCGGAAATCCTCTATGGCGAGGAGAACCTTACCCGCCATGTGCGCAGTTTTACCATTGCGGCCATGCAGTTAAGAAATTTGCTTGGCAGGATCGAATATGGCACGCTGATTATCACCCCCGGGGATCGCTCGGACGTTATTCTTGCCTGTCTGGCCGCAGGAGAATCCACGACCATGCCGGTAATTTCGGGAATTCTGTTGACCGGGGGGCTCGTTCCGGAAGAACCGGTGCAGAAGGTTATTGAAGGATTCAAGCAGACTGTGGCGATAATCTCAGTCCATGAAAATACCTATCAGGCGGCGATTCTGGTTGAAAATATCCATGCGGCGATTACGCCGGACAATACCAGAAAGATCACCCAGGCTTTGGCTGTCTTTGAGCGGCACATCAATATGGCTGAACTGAGTGACCGAATTATCAAGACAAAAACGACTATCGTCACGCCGAAGATGTTTGAATCTCAGCTGCTCCAGCGAGCCAAAGCGAATAGGCAGCACATTGTCCTGCCGGAAGGCGAAGCCGAACGGATTTTGAAGGCTGCAGAAATCCTGTTACGTCGTGATGTTGTTGATATAACCCTGCTCGGCCGAGAGGATACAATATATGAAAAGATCAGAAGTATGGGCTTGCATCTGGAAAATGCCACAGTTATCGAACCAAGCACATCCGTTCTGTTAGATGAATATATCGAAACCTACTACCAGCTGCGTAAGGATAAGGGAATAACCCTCGATAATGCCCGGGATATCATGGGTGATCTGAATTTTTTCGGTACCATGATGATCTACAAGGGGCACGCTGATGGCATGGTCTCCGGAGCGGTGCATACCACCGCAGACACGATTCGTCCTGCGTTTCAGTTTATTAAGACAAAGCCGGGATGTTCGGTCGTTTCCAGCGTCTTTATGATGTGTTTGCATGATCGGGTTCTTGCTTACGGTGACTGTGCTGTGAACCCGGATCCGACAGCTGAACAGCTGGCGGAGATCGCTATCAGTTCAGCTAAAACGGCGGCCCTTTTCGGAGTCCACCCGCTGGTCGCCATGCTCTCCTATTCTTCCGGCAGTTCTGGCAAGGGGTTGCAAGTGGAGAAGGTACGAAAAGCCACGCAAATCGCGCAGGAAATGGCTAAAACAATGTATCCCGGTTTGGAAATTGAGGGGCCGATCCAATACGACGCAGCAGTCGATATGGAGGTTGCCAAGACCAAAATGCCAGACAGCAAGGTTGCCGGCAGAGCGACGGTTTTTATTTTTCCGGATCTGAACACCGGCAACAATACCTATAAGGCAGTACAGAGATCGGCCGGTGCGGTAGCCGTGGGCCCGGTTTTGCAAGGATTGCGTAAACCTGTCAATGATTTAAGCCGTGGCTGCCTGGTGCCTGATATTGTCAATACTGTTGCGATCACTGCCGTCCAGGCATATGCTGACAAACAGAGTAAGTAAAAAGTTCACTGCTTGTACAATTGATCACTGTTGGCATCCTGTCGACAGTGATCAATATGTCGTCATATCTTACGCTTTCTTGGCTGCTTTCATCTTTTTAACTAATTCACGCAGATAATTGAGCCAGCTCTCCATGCCTTTGCCGGTCGTGGAGCAAAGCTCCATGGTCTTGAGCTTTGGATTGAGCTGCAGGGCATCGCCGATTGCTTCTTCGACCGGAAAGTCAAAGTAAGGTAATAGGTCGGTTTTAGTGATCACAAAGGTGTGTGAACTGGTAAAAGCTTTGGGGTATTTGGCGGGTTTGTCAGGGCCTTCGGGGACGGAAACGAGGACCACGCGCTCATGCTCGCCGAGATCAAAGGTGGCCGGGCAGACCAGGTTGCCGACATTTTCAATAAAAAGAAGTTCTATGTCCTCGCCGCCAGGTTCTTTTTGCAGCCGGTGAAACCCCTTGTGAGTCATGGCCGCGTCAAGGTGGCAGGCGCCACCGGTGGTCAGTTGAATAACTGGCACACCTTTTGCACGGATTCGTTCGGCATCGCGTTCCGTTTCAATATCACCTTCGATGACGCCGATGTTGATCTCTCCTTTCAGGGCCTCGATGGTGTGTTCTAAGAGGGTGGTTTTCCCGGAACCGGGACTGCTGATCAGGTTCAGCGCGACTGCTCCTATTTCATCGAAATGTTCGCGGTTGGCCCGGGCCAAAGCATCGTTGGCGGCGAACAGGCTGGCATGCACATCCACGGTTTTACTCTGGCTATGGCTGTGTGTTTCGGGATGATCGTGGTCGTGACTATGGTCGGAAGGGCTGGGGCAGCCGCAGGTATCGCACATTATGTTACCTCAAATAAATAAATTTTAAGCGTCACAAAAAGTTAAAGTGAACCTGTTCCCATGTAGCACATGGGAACCAGTGAAAAACTTCGGCGTACTAGAGTAATCTCAGTGATGGATAGAAAAAAATTTTGATATTCAAGGCGTAGTTTTTTGGCTGGCTTCCGACTATACAGGTAGTATGTCGGGAGCCAGCAAAAACCTACGCCCTCCAGGAAGTGCCCTTGGGGTACAACGAAGAAGATCGGATTTTTTATCTGTTCATCTATTATTCCAGTTCTACTTGGCGTAACAGCAAATCATTACCGCCATCGGGAATGAGTAATAACTCGCCACAGGCAGGACATCCATCAGGTTTTCTACCGGCGGTGACTTCCACGTGGCTGCAATTGGTACAATTGTAGCTGACCGGCGACACCTGGATAATAAGTTTTGCGCCTCGTACCAGTTCATCATCGGCGGATAAGATATCGAAACCGAACTGGAAAGAATCGACTACAACTCCGCACAGAGGGCCTATCTCCATGGTAACGCTGATAATTTTGGTCGCATTGTTGGTTGCTGCCAGTTCTTTTAGCTGCTCGAAGAGGCCTTGGACAAGTGATATTTCATGCATAGGGGTTCATTGTTTCCCAGGAGGAAGGCAGATTATTTTCTGGTGACTTCGACGCCCAGCTCGGTCAGGCGGGCAAGGATCATCTCTGCCACTTCAACCTTGCGTTGTTCCACCACATCGGAAAGTTCAATGGATTCTTCGAGTTCTTTGGGAATAACTGTATAAAACTCAATATGTTCGGGGGCCGCGTCACGGAGTTTTGCTATTTCAAGAATCTCCAGAAGGCCGAGCTGATGGGGCGACATCCGGGTTTGAAAATTGCCGGCTTTGACATCGTTTAGGGTGTAGAAATGAAAAGACCCTGGTTCCCCCTCAATATCAACCACATCGATGACAAAGATCGGATCACATTCCTCTAAAAACGGGGCCATATATATTCCGGCGGTACCGACATCCTGGATTTCTACCTTTTCCGGGAAAGTAAAGTTTTCCTGGAGGTAGTGGACTACGTGGACACCAAAACCTTCATCTCTCAAAATAAAGTTACCGATACCGGCAATGCCGATTTTTTTTTCTATTGTCATTGTATTGTATGAGTGTATTCAATTAGCAGATGCGTGGCAAGGGGACGCCATGCAGCGGCGTGACAACTCTCATTCCGCCGACCGGGGTATTGATGATGACCCGGCCTGCTTTTTCAGCAACCAGTCTGCCGATGATAGCCGCTTCTTTGCCTTCGGGGGTTGCCCGCATAACGGCGAGGGCTTGTTCGGCCTGATCGTTGCTGACAATGGCCAGGCATTTACCTTCATTGGCCAGATAGAGAGGCTCGAGGCCAAGGAGCTCGCAGGCGGCGCGTACTTCCGGGCGGACAGGCAGGTCCTCGTCAGAGAGCTCAATGCCAAGACCGCTGTTTTCGGCTATTTCACACAGAGTCGAGGCAACCCCGCCTCTGGTCGGATCGCGAAGGGCATGTACCGTACCGGCAGGCAGTTCGCGTAATAAGGCTGCAACAAGATTATGCAGCGGCATGGTATCACTGTGCAGATCTCCCTGTATAGAAATCCCAGCCCGCCGAGTCATGATAGTGATACCGTGGTCGCCCATGGTTCCAGAGAGAATAACCGTGTCGCCGACTTTGGCATTTTTTGACGAGATATTGACCTTTTCGTCAACAAAACCGATGCCGGAGGTATTGATGAAAATTTTATCACCCTTGCCTTTCGGGACTACCTTGGTATCGCCGGTAACCACAGGGACTCCGGTTTCTTTGCACGCCTTGCTGATGGAGATGATTACTCGTTCGAGTTCATCAAAGCTTAATCCTTCTTCAAGAATTAGTCCCAGGCTCAGGCAATAGGGAACGGCGCCGCGCATGGCCAGATCGTTTATGGTGCCATGAACGGCGAGCTTGCCGATATCGCCGCCTGGAAAAAAGATGGGATCGACCACATAGCTGTCGGTGGTAAAGGTGATTTTACCAGGTTTGTTGGGCAGGATGGCGCTATCTTCCAGGCCTCGCAGGACCGGGTGGTCCAGATGCTTGAGGAAGAGTTCACTGATCAGTTGCTGGCTGGCGAGACCGCCACTGCCGTGGTCGAGTAAGATTGTTTTTTCAGTCATTAGGCTAATTTTTAGGATCGGATGATATAAATTACAAATCTCGTCCCGCTGGAAAGCTTGACGGGTACTCTTTTCAGTCCCCGTGCTGTGCGGGGACTCTGTTTAGTGCCCCCTTGAGGGGTATAAGTTCCTTCACGAAAGGATTTTTGTTAAAAAGACCAAGAAATTGATAATTGGCCACTAGCCCCGCCCAAAAGCTTTGCGGGGTAAGTTCCTTCACGAAAGGATTTT
>CBDTUM010000133.1:0-12225 GCA_965363495.1 uncultured Desulfopila sp. | reverse complement strand
AGAAGGTCTATAACGAGTTGATTGGTGAGCTTGAGAAAGTCGAAGGAAAGACCACACTCTTGTTTAAACTTGCAGAGGCCACCCTAAATCAGCCCGACGGGATGGTTAAGGATGTTGTGTTCCCTGTTGTGAGCGAAGATACCTTACAAGCCTTGGTCAAAGAATATTACTCGCAGGGACCCAGTTATCGACGCAAGGTACATCGGTTTGTGCGCCGCTCGTTTAGCCACCATTATCGAAGAATGCTTCCGTTGATCCTTGATTCCTTGGTGTTTCAGTCCAATAACAAGCAGCATCAACCCGTCATCACGGCATTGAAATGGCTGCGTGAGAACCGTACAGATCGTCGGCAGTATATTCCATTAGATGAGGTACCAATTGAAGGTGTCGTCCAGCCGAAGTATCAAGATATTCTAGTAGAGGAAGGGCCTGACGAAGAGGACCGCATCAATCGTATTGATTATGAAATTTGCATATTTCAAGCATTGCGAAAACGACTTCGGTGCAAAGAAATATGGATCGAAGGTGCCGACCGCTACCGTAATCCAGATGAGGACTTGCCACAAGATTTCGAGGACAAAAAAGAGGAATACTATCAAGCACTCAAGCAACCAAAAAATGTAGAGAAATTTATAGCAGGGATACAAAAAAATATGCGGGAATGGCTGAATAAGCTCAACAATGACCTACCCAGCGATTCTAAAGTAAGACTACGTGACCAAGGCAAGAATCGCATTGTGGTTACTCCATTTGATCCTCAACCAGAACCGATCAACCTGTTACGTGTTAAATCAGAGATAAGCCATCGTTGGCCGATGACCAGCTTGTTAGACGTGCTCAAAGAGACCGACTTACGGGTTGGGTTTACCAATGCCTTCACAACACTGGGCAGTCGAGAAGTTCTTGACCGGAAAACCCTGCAACAACGCCTATTACTTTGTCTTTTTGGGCTGGGAACCAACGCAGGAATTAAGCGTATGGTTACCAGTAATCCGAAGGCAACCTATGATGAGCTTTTGTATATTCGTCGTCGCTTTATTGAAAAAAATGCGCTCCGCGATGCCATACGTCAAGTCGTCAATGCGACCTTCGCAGCACGCAGCATTCCTATCTGGGGTGAAGTAACCACATCCTGTGCATCTGACAGCAAGAAGTTTGGCGCATGGGATCAGAATTTAATGACGGAATGGCACATTCGCTATGGCGGCCGTGGTGTCATGATCTATTGGCATGTTGAAAAACGTTCAGCCTGTATTTTCTCACAACTGAAACGGTGCTCATCATCAGAAGTTGCTGCGATGATCGAAGGTGTACTTCAACATTGCACTGACATGAACATCGAAAAGCAATATGTGGATAGCCACGGTCAAAGTGAAGTCGCTTTTGCCTTTTGTTATTTACTGGGCTTCGATTTGCTGCCCCGCTTGAAAGCCTTGGCCTCACAAAAGCTCTACCGCCCAGAGAGCGGCCAACCCAATGATTATTCTAACCTTGAATCCATCCTTACGAAACCCATTAACTGGGAACTTATCCGACAGCAGTACGATGAAATGATCAAGTATGCAACGGCGCTTCGGCTAGGTACGGCAGAAGCCGAAACGATCCTTAAACGTTTTGTCCGAGATAATTTACAGCACCCAACTTATCAAGCGCTGATGGAGCTTGGTCGGGCCATCAAGACTATTTTTCTCTGTCGCTATATCCATTCTGAAGCGTTACGACAAGAAATTCAAGAGGGCCAGAATGTTGTTGAGAACTGGAATGGAGCGAATAGTTTTATCTTCTACGGTAAAGGCGGTGAGATAGCCACCAACCGATTAGAAGACCAGGAATTAGCGGTACTATCGCTTCACCTACTCCAATCGTCTTTGGTCTATGTCAATACACTCATGATTCAGCAAGTACTCAATGAGCCAGCATGGTACAAAAAAATGACAGCAGACGATTTTAGAGGTTTGTCACCACTCATCTACAACCACATCAATCCATATGGAATTTTTGAATTGGATATGTCGCAGCGATTACCTCTAGAAATCCTGCTGGCAGCTTAAAATATGGGTACGAAAAACATGTGTTTTTCGTACCCTTGATTTGCCTTTGCAAACCATTGATTTTATTGCTTATAAAACACTTAAGTTCTGATGGATTTTCCGTGCCACTATATTTCAAATTGTTCCTTTTGGCCCCTGGTGACAGCTATGTGCCTACTACCCCAACATCAAACTTAACCAGATATGCTACTTTTTTCAATCCCCTAAACACCAGATTCGACTATAACTCAAAGTTAACCAATATTGCATTCTTTGAAACTCCCAAATTTAAGCGTAAAAAAGACCTAGATTTCAGAAATTGAATAATATCAATTTTTCATTTAGATTCAGTTATTTAGTAATTCTTATATGGTGTGTTACGTACCTTTATGCAGAATAATCCAACAGTGAGTTATAAAAACCATGAGTGCAGAAGTAATTGAAGCGACGACGTTAATGGGGTCCCTTGGCACGTTTATAAAAAGTAAAGAAATAACTGGAATGATAATGGCGGCCCTTGCCACGCTTAATGCAGTGATAATCCCCATCGTAGTGACCAAAGTGGTCAGTTGGTTTGACCGTCGGAGCCTTGAAAACAAGCAACAACGAGCTTTTGATCTCGCCCACAAGAAAATCGCCTTTTTAGATGAATGGTTTCAGCTGCAAGAACGCTTTTCAGAACCAGAGGCCCTAAGCCTCATCAAAGCCGCCTGTTCCGAAGAACTTATGGCCTTGCGGGAATCCATCCAGGAATATACAGTATCCGGGAAAGAGATGATACACCACACTATCAAGGAGTTGCCCTCTCTCACAAGGCTTTTTTTGTTCTATCGCCCCCCAAATTGGCTCGGCTGGATCGGCCGACTGATATACTACCTAACATTCTGCATCCTTACCCTTGCAGAGTGGATGCGTATAGATAGTGGAGAGGCCAAACTTGACGGCTCAAGCTCAAATACGTATTTTATCGAATTCCTTACTTACGCTTTTGTGTTGATCATTGTTATGTTGCCGGCCTGGTTATTTATAAATTGGGTCGATCTGCGGGCGGAACGGCGGGCTCGGGCTAAAAAATGACCTGGTCAAGGAATTTATGACACTCCAGTTAAGCGATTTTTCGTAACACAGCCGTTCTAGTTTGCAACATATAGTGTGCGCCTTCATGCGTCCATTGCATTTGCGGTTTTTTAACCATCCGGTTGGTCACGACTTCGTTAATCGTCGATTCAACAAAAGCAGTGGAAATGGTTTCCCCATACCGCCATTTCTCCCCGTAATTCGGAATTAAATGTTGATTATTTCGAATGTAGATGTCCTGTACCCGTCTTCTCACTTTTTTTATGTTCTCCAACATATCACAAATGAATTTTTTGTAAGATTTACCATGCTTTAATCTGGGAGTCTTGGAACGTCATTCCAAATTGTTTAACAACTCGGTTCATTGGATAAGTTGAGATGTCTTCAACATCTTGACCTTGCATTTTTCCTTCACACCTATAACCATCTTTGCAGCTGTATTGTTTCCATGACCAAGTCACCCCAGCTACAAAGAGGCCGCCACCATTTGAAACAAACTTTTCAATCGAATCGATTTCGGAATCACTCAGATTACCCCAAGCGTTACCAATTACAAGCACGCACGCACCTTTTAGCTTTGCACTATCAATCACTTTTGATATTCTTTCCACCCTATACTTATACTCCCTCAGGGTTTTAAACAGGTTTTCTGCTTCTGTTTTATATTTTGTTGGAACCCATTCACAATGACCGTCTGAAAACAGTATTAAAGGAGTGTCGACTGAACCTTTTAGAAAGCGAAAAGCCTTTTCTAAAACCTCCTTATTGCCCGGGATATTCAAATTTGTTAAAACAGAGTCATGCCCTACCGCCAGAATTCTTCCGGAGTTGTATTCTCGCTGAGCAATTAATATGTCTACGCCTTCCTTGTCCCAAGACTCCCATTCCGGTTCAGTTACTTTGATCGGCCCTGCAACTGTTCCCTTGGATAATACAATATCGTGAATCGACCGTGGCAATACCTCTGGCTTTTCAGCGAGAGCCTTTATATTTGCTCCATTTAAACCTGGGACCAGACCGGAACTAACCAAAAACATGAGGTAGTTTGCGCGCTCTTGCTCATCTTTAGATTCTAGGGCCTTTGTGATTAACGTTGCCTCAAATTTCTGACGTTCCAACCTAACTTCAAACAACCCTGTTAAGAAAGCCGCTAATGCACCACCTATAAACGTACCAAATAAACCAGTTATGGCTGCAGTAATCATCGATTCAGTAAGCATTTTGATACCCCTGTTTGTTATGCTCTGCAAGAAAGACTGTGCTAACTGTCACCAGCAGCATTTACGCAGAAATATTATGAAAATCTAATCGCTACTTAACCCGATGGAATCCGTATTTGACAGCACACCTCACACAGCACGTTACGTCAGGCAATAAGGAGCAAAAGCGGAACCGACAGAGGCCTATCCCGGAGGAGCATTGCAATCTTTAGGAAACTCTGCCACAACGCGCGTAGCGTTGAGCTTCTCTTTTGTTAGCTTTTCACTTGTCTTTTTTCCAAGATTCCGCATTCTCAGCTTGTATGTTGTTATTCCACTGGTGATCGTAACGTCGCCTTTCTTCAGATCTTGGGTGAGAAGCCATTCCAACATCTCCTGGCTATTCTCCGCCGTGGCGAATCTCATAGGCGCATACTCTGCATCGGCGTTGCCTGCCTGCCTCTTGATCTGGATCTCCTCGTCCGTTCCTGCTGAGAGCTTGAAGTTGAAGGTGACAGTTTCGTCCGCAGGAACAAGAGTTACAGAAAATTTCTGGATTTTACCCTTAACAAAGCGCACAACATCATCACCCTCAATCACAGTGTCGTCGCCCTTTCCTTTTCCTGGGACTACTGTGCGCATACGATACTCGCCGCTCACTGAGGCTTTGACGTCGCAGACGAGATGCGGGTGCTGCTGCCATACCGAGGACAGTTTGGGTTGCTTGGCCTTGACGTTGTTTACCGTTGTTTCTTCCAAGTCAAAGGAGTAGACCTTGACTTGCGTCCGTTTCCCGAGATCCATCGTCACATCGATCTGAGACGTGCCGACGAGGTCGATACCTGTCACGCCTTGCTGCAAGATATTCAATCCGTCCTCCTTGTCAAGTCGACCCGCGAGTACGACGTAACGCCTTCGAACCTGGATTTCCTCTGTTAAATCTCGCTCGATTTTCGGCGTCAGCGTCAATCCCGATCCACTAACTTGTGGAGGCGCTAAAGCGAGCGACGCCTCCAGCGATCGTTTATTAACAAGCGTCGCTTTGCCAAGATCTACCTCACCATATTCAGTCTTAAAAAGACTCCAGCTTCTGAATTGTATCGACGTGCAGACCTTGTTGTCCTCAGGTTCACATGATTCTCCTGTCGAAGTGTACCCATTGTCCGGCTTTATGGTCAATTCGAGTCGGTCGAGCCGGTCTGCGGGCCCAAAGTTCTTGTCCATCACTGATAGGACGATACTTCGTTCTATAGTCCCGAAATCTTTCGACAAGTCGGCTGGTCCTGTGAATTTCTTAGCGAGCGTCGCCAGGAGATCGTTTGCATTTCCACTTTTTCCAGCGGCCTCAATGAAAGCAGCCTGGCCCGAGTCGCTAAGGTCGAATACGCCTTTCTCTCCCGCCCCCGCCTTGGGGACAGAGAAAATCCCAACGTCAATGCTGGGGACGTTGGGCCCGCCACCGGGCAAAGTGCCTTCCACCTCCAAGTATCGCCGCATTAGTTCCGGCTTAATGGAACAGCTCGCAAGAATGAGGCACGAAATACATGCGGCCCAGAGCGTCGTTCTCATCATCCCGGTATTCTCTTGGCGATGTCCCCAGTGATCTTTTCCGGGATGTCGCAAACTGGTTTGGTAATCTGGCGAACGACCTTATAATTCTCCGGATCAGGGAGGTCGCTGCGCTGTGGAAAGCAGGGCAATTCGTCTATTGCACTCTCTGAAATGTAAGGGCCTGCAAATTTGGTCTTGTTGTCAAACATCACGATGTAATCCATCATCTACTGCCTCCTGTTTTGGATGAGCCTTTCTCGGCATTACCGCCCCTGTTCCGAGGGTTCCGGCTCACATCCCCACCCTCAAAAAATTTTGGAACAGAACTAGAGTGGTAAAATGGAGCATATACCTTTTATTTATAGATAGATATATAATTATATTAAAGTGTATTTTTGGACGATATAAGAAGAAAAATAAAAGGCGATTGTTGCTGATCTGTAAGTAGGCTCTGCTGGCATAAGGGGACGAAATTTTCCGTTTAACATACGTAACTAACTGTTCTGCAAAGAGTTTATGGCGAACTTTCTATTCGGTGCGGGCGCCATTCTTCCCACATTTCAACCGTTACAATCACATTTCGACCCTCTTCAATGGACGATCTCGGTGCTATTGCCCCCATGGCGAATATAATTTGTCCCCTCATCCGCCTGCCAGGGAAAAACAATGCCACGACTCGCCTTTCTACCACCAACTGAAAAACGCAATTTCGATTCTCCACCCATTCTTACAAAAGAGCAAAGACCCGCCTACTTTGTCGCGACAGAGGACATCCGTAAAACGCTGAGTAGTCTACGGACTGTTACGAACAAGGTCGGGTTTCTGCTGCAACTGGGTTATTTCAAGCACTCAGGCAAATTTTTCGTGCCAGCATCGTATCGAGGCCGGGATATCAACTATGTGAAAAGGCTCCTCAATATAACAGAGGATATCGATCTCGACGAATATCCCCCTGCTCGCATGGTGCAGCATCGATTCCGCATACTGGCGTTGATGGACTGGACATCGTTTGACAAGTCTAATGCCATATTGTTGGCGGAGCGTGTTCAGCTACTGACCCAGCAGCAGTTGAAAATAGAGCAGGTATTTTCGGCGGCTGTCGATTTCTGTTGGAAACATCGAATCGAAATCCCGAGTTACCATCAATTATCGGTTGTTATTACCGACAGTTTTAATATTGTGGAGTCGGAACTGCTTTCCAATCTGAGATCTGCCCTACACACACCAGACCTTCGCATTAGACGAATTGATTTCTACCTCCCTCGATCAGGTGAAACCGCTATTGGAGGAGATGAGACCGCTCAGTCAATCCTTGCGGGCCCTTGAGATACAGCGAAATGTCAGCGTCTCCAAAACGTTTGGCAACTATTTCCATCAATTTCGGTCAGTGCTGGAAAAACTGGATCTGCAAGATCAGGCAATGCAGTACTATGCCACCTGGGTGCACAAGGCGAAGCTGACCCAACTCCAGCAATTTCCTAACCCACATAAGCGCTATCTGCATTTGCTGGCGTACCTCAAACATCAGTATTTTGACCGACAGGATGTTCTGATGGACATATTCCAGAAATGCGTCACTGCGGTGACAAACCAGGCTAACCGGCAGCAGATCATCCGAGAGCAAAAAATGCAGTCCGTGCGCCGGGAGGCCATTCAATCGATCAACATATCACACAAAAAATCGCGCCACCTTCTCGCTGAAATTAGGCGCGTGATTCAGGATACGGATCTTTGTCAATCAGAGCAGGTCGCTAAGATTGAGCAGCTCTTTACCGATCATGAGTCTCTAAACGATGAGACGACCGCACTGAAACTTCAGCACTATGAGAAGGTGCTGGATGAGCATACGGATGGAGAAGAGTATTACATCGCTCTAGAGCGGCGCTCGTTGAGTTTGCAACGCCGGGTGGCAGCGGTGATGAAAGCCATCGAATTTGATACAGACTCATCCATCGAGCCACTCTTAACAGCTGTGATTCATTTCCAGGCTACTGACGGCAATATCGGGCACTCCCCTCCCTTTGAGTTTCTGCGGGAAAAAGAAAGGCGCCTGGTGGGAGACGGTGATTCGATCCGTACCTCCCTGTATAAGATATTGCTGTTCAAATCCGTGGCTGAGGCGGTGAAAGCGGGTAAACTCAACCTCAGATACTCCTACCGGTATCGAGCCATACAGGACTATCTGATCCCAGCTCAGCGGTGGCAGGCGGACCGAGACCGAATGTTGACTCTGGCAGGCCTGGACAAATTCTCGAATGGGACGGCCTATCTGGCCGAGCTGAAAGCAACGCTCGACGACACTTACCAGAGCGTCAACCAGCAGTTTCATGAAGGAAGTAATACTCATCTTTCGGTCGATGACTTCGGCTATACCAGTGTGCGTACACCGGCGACGGATTATAGCGAGAGAGGATTTATCGGGTCATTGTTGACGAAGCGTGGCCTCATGCCGGTATTGCAAGTGCTCAGAGATATCAACAATACTGGCAATTTCGTGGATTGCTTCAAGCATCTGAGTCGGCGGTGTGCCCACGTAGCTGTGCAAAACGGCAAGATTTTACTTTTTCGTTTCTCAAGCCACGGGCTGGCGTTTTTTGATTCGATCAATCGTTGCAACGCCAACATTAAAATGTCGTGCAATAGATCGTATTGATTGCTCCTCACTTAGCATCAGACCAACCTGGTTTTGCTGATGTTCGGTAAGTTTAGTTTTTCGGCCAAACTTCACACCGCGTTTCTTTGCTTGTACACGACCCTCTTCAGTTCGGTCTCTAATCAGATTTCTCTCTAACTCAGAAAGGCCAGCAAAAACAGTGAGTAAGAAGCTCCCCATTGGGCTTGTCGTGTCAGCCCAAGGCTCGCGGAGAGAGCGAAACTGAGTATCTTGCTCTTTTAGTTTCTTAGTGATCGCCAATAAATCGTGCGTAGATCTAGCGAGTCGATCAAGACTAGTGATGATCAAAGTATCGCCTTCGGCAATTTCCTTTAGCATTTTAGATAGCTGTGGTCGTTTTCGATCCGTACCGGTTTTCTTTTCTTCAAATATTTTTCCACAACCGGCAGCCAATAACTGTTCGCGCTGTACCGATAAGCTTTGCCCAGTCGTAGAAACTCGTCCGTAACCGATTATCATGATATTACCGGTGTTTTGGAGTAGCTGTTGCGGAACAGAAATACGGATTTTCTAAGTTGCTGTTTTTGGGGAGTTAAATAAACGTTCCGTAACTTATAAGTTACGGAACTTCTTTTGTGATGAATGTCTCCCATTAGGCTGCAAGCGATAAGCGCTGTGACATATCAAGCTCCAGTACACCATAGGGATTAATGTGCCGATGCGCAAGAGGCGTTACTGCTGCCATATCACGCTCGGACATTCGTTCTTTCCAAGCAGGCTCCTTTAGGATCTGCTGAATCATCAATGTATTAATATACACAAGGCTAATCTGTAGAAGGTGTAAAGCAAGAACAGATATTTCCTGGTCTTCTAATTTATTGGAAGCTACCTCGCCTTTTTTGCCAAAGTAAATAAACCCATTCACACCATTCCAACGTTCAACTACATTAAGTCCAGTATTGATTTCTCGACGGAGTTCTTCAGAGCTCAGGTAGTGACACAAAAAAATCGTTTTTACTGCCTTACCAAGCTCAAGTAGTGCTCGATAGGTAGGATGCCTTGCATTACTACGTATAAAACGACGCAATATAGCCTCTGGCGTAGCGGTATGTTCCCGTAATGCCGTTGCCAACTTCATTATCTCATCATATTCTTGAGTGATCAGTTCCCAATTGATAGCGTTGCCTGAGAAGATAGGTGTCAGGTTAGAATAGGTTGTTTTGGCATGAATATCTGGCGGGGATAACTTCTGCGTGTTGATCGCTTTTAATCTAGGCATCAACGAGAAATTCAGCAAATGACAGAATGCAAAAGCCACAACGCTCTGGCCGTGGCTATCCACATATTGCTTCTCGACTTTCATGTTGGTGCAATGATGTAAAACCCCCTCTATCATTGAAGCCACTTCTGAGGATGAACAACGTTTCAGTTGTGAGTAAATGCAGGCCGAATTCTTGTCTACATGCCAGTAGATCATAATGCCTCTTCCACCATAACGAGCGTGCCATTCAGTCATCAAGTTTTGATCCCATGCACCGAATTGTGTTGAATCCGAAGCACAAGAGGTCGTCGCTTCCCCCCATATTTCTGAGTCCCTAGCCTCAAGGGTGGCATTGATTATGCGTCTAATCGCGTCGCGCAAACTGTCTTTATTAATATACCGCTGGCGGATATGCAAAAGCTCTTTATAACTGATTCCTTGCCGGCCAGACACTAACCGCTTTAATCCGGCATTGGTGCCTAGTGCATACAGTGTTAGTAGTTGTCGGCGTAAAACTTCATCTGGATTGGTGATCTCACGCGATGCTGCAGTAGAAAAAGCTTGCGTGAACCCAACTCTAAAATTGGTTTCTTTAAGAATATCGAGCAGCCCTGTTTCTGGCCATTGTTTGCTGAGTTCATTTTTGAGTGCCTCTATATTCGGTGGGTCCTCTTGGGCAGTTAATGGCGTCACTGAAATCATTGGCTTTTTACCGCCTGACTTAATCTGAACGTCCTTATCCTGCGGCAAGTGCGTGTTAAATTTCTTTAGCGCGTTATGAAGCGTTGTTTTTATCTGCGTCACAAATACATCAGGGTCTAAAGGTTTATCTAGTGCAGCATAGTACTGATCTCGATTGACTTCAAAATCTTCTGGTAAATCTTGCTCTGGATTGCAAAAATGATCGGCACCGACAATCCAAACTTCTTTACAACGTAGCTTATTTCTAAGTTCCTGTAATACACATATCTCATAGTTAATCCGATTGATTCGAGAGCTACCATCTGGCGCAATTTCAATAACAATCTCACGCCACTTGCTCAGTACCAGGTCATCAATAGGCACCTCATCTGAAGTAAAATACTGCTCTCGACTGTCGCGGGATGCTTTTATAATATCGATCGCATCCAGAAGAGGCCTCCAGGCAGCATTGTTTGAACGAAACTCAAGTGCACTTAATATCGATGGCAACATCTTTCGATAATGGTGCGCGTAGGAGGATCTTATTTTCGTATAAATGTGATGGGTGTATGCAGGGCCATCGGAACGATATTCTTTAACTAGCTGATCAATCGTTTGCTCATCGGCAACGGGGAAAATTACATCTCGAACAGAACCATCAGGCTCTTTTTGTGCTGCTTCTGCAATTCGGTATAACAGGGCGTTCTTACTGTGAACCTTGGTGACTTCTTTCACCAGTTCTTTGATCACTTTTTTTTCGGCTCTAACCGAAATCCTGTGAATAATTTGTATGAGTAACTCAACCAAATTATCAATTAATGCACCCTCACGAGGGACACAATAAAATACCAAAAGAGCATAGCGGATACTCTCTGGGTGCCGACGAAATTCCCAGGCATTCTCAGTGGCGGCACGTTCCCTATATCGACTAATTAATTTTGGACTGATTCCATGTAAAACACCTTCAGATAAACCAAGGTCACGTAACAATTGAATCTTGTCGATGGTTTGCATGACACTATCCAGGCTGACCGGCCCTGCGTCTGAGCACAGATAGGCAAATAAACTGCCATCCTTATTTTCAGCAACCAACTCATCAAGCTTCACTTGAGTTGAACCGCTTAAGCGAGAATTCAGTAGGCTAAATAACTGCGCCTCATATTCATTCTCAGCAGACCGAATGATTCGACTGAGCCGATATTGGCCCGGCGGTTCACATCGTTTCTCTAAAAACCACCCAGTCACTAGCTCCTTGAGATAAGCTCGATTCGGCGCTCCGGGGAAAACCTCATTGACTAACCATTCTTTGATTTCAGGCTCATCACTATCTTCAAATGGCGTTACATTCAAATAGGTGAGAATCTCTTTTCGATGTTGACGACCAGTGCGGCCATGGCAATCATAATGCTCCAGGCTGGAGGCTGTTGCTCCTATTTGAGCCACTACAAATTCCAACACTACACTGCCAACGAGTGAGATGTCGTCGTCTATGAAACACGCGTAAATTTGGTAGTGTTTTAATTGTACGGCCACTGCAATACGGTTGGAAACAGAGCGCCCTTTGAGCAACCTGAAGTCATTCTTGCTCAATACCCAGCTTTTGTTGAGATCAGTGTCTGACCAAGCTTGATTCATTAAAGTTATCCGAAAACAATATAGGAACATATTTACGGAACAAGTGTAACTGAGCGGATTACCTCAGTACAAGCTCTTTAGACAAAATCTTGCCGTTTTGCACAGCTACGTGGACACACCGCCTTATAAGGTTTCAGTCAAGATTGTGCGAGAGTTACTCGGTGTAATGGTGTCGAA
>CBDTUM010000132.1:0-12256 GCA_965363495.1 uncultured Desulfopila sp. | reverse complement strand
ATATGGCCTCTTAAAAGTATCGGGCAAGATGTTCGGATGGTGATCGTCGTTCTAGAATAAAAAAATATTTTGCTAGAGCTTATTCTCGGCAGTGTTCGTAGTCAATTGATAGTTTGGGTCACGCAAAAAATCTTTTGCCTTTGTTTTGTGTCAGTAGCCGTTGATCCTTTGCATAGTGTGATGTAATGCATGGCAACACGGCAACACAAAGCTTTGTGGTCGGGCATCGTGGTCTTGGGGTATAGAGGAAATATCTGCTACTGTGAATTGTGGCTATTAGGTAAAGGCGACCGCACGCACGGGAGAACCATCAGCATCTTCGAAGCTTAGTGGAAAACAGGAAAAATCAAATTGATTAGCGGGAATATCCGCCAGATGAGCCAAATTTTCAATGATAATGATATTTTTTTGAAGCAGAGCTTTGTGGACAAGATATTCTTGACTGTCTGCTGTGTCAGCAGAAATTGTATCCAACCCGAATCCTTTGAGTTTAAAGCCGCCTAACCACTGTGCAGCTTCTACAGATAAAACTGGATACGAGGTAAAATATTTTTCGGAACCCCAATATTGGCTCCAACCCGTGTGGAGCAAAAGGAAGTCGGCAGCCTGGATTTTTTCCTGATAAGGTTGTAATTCTTTGATTCCGATAGATCTTACTGCGGAATCCTTATACGTTATTAACAAGGCTGATCCGTAAAAATGCTCTATTGCCAGCATATCCAAAGTGTTATGGGTTTTAAGCAGATGGGCCGGTGCATCAATATGTGTTCCCGTATGTGAAGACAAGGTGATTTTCTTCTCGAGAAAACCTATCTGGTCGATGGTATATACAATTGTGAATACTGGTGGCTCTGAACCAGGATATACCGGCATATTCGGTGAAATTGGATGGGTTAAATCAATTATTTTCAATGAGTTAGTCGTGTAGATGTTGTCTTTTTGACAGGAGATGATTTCTTCTCGTAATAGTTTATGCATTGTCATGTCAAAATACATGTACTCAACACGACTATTTTATGGTAGCAATTTTTGCCTTGACCGTCAATGTGATGTTGGCTATATGTAGCAGATGCCTAACAACACAATAATTTATGGTAATACGTCATGGAACTACAGACATTTATTAACTATTATTTAAAGATTTTTTTTATTCTTACCCCGTTCTTTGTGCTTTCTGCATTTCTTTCCCTGACCTCCGAATTTCAGGACTCTGAAAAGAAGCGGATTGCTATGAAGGTGACTATTGCAGTGATGATCAGTTCGTTTGTGTTCTATCTCTTTGGCAAATATATTTTTGAATTGTTTGGCATCACTTTAGACGCCTTCCGGATAGGGGCCGGCACAATTCTGTTCCTTTCTGCCCTCTCTATGCTTGCGGGCAATAGCGATACCTCAAGCCATGCAAACAATCATGATATTGCCGTTGTTCCCCTGGCAATACCCATGACTGTCGGCCCTGGAGTCATCGGAGTGCTTCTGGTTATAGGAGCGGAAGCCGGTTCCGTCATGGAAAAACTCATTATCGGTGCGGCTCTCTTTCTTGCTGTTGGTACCCTGGGAATAATCCTCTACCTTTCAACCAGTATGAAACGCCTTATCGGTGAGCAGGGATTGGTTATCCTGCCAAAGATTACTGGGCTCTTTGTCTCGGCTATTGCTGCCCAGATCATTTTTACCGGGATCAAGAATTTTCTAGAACTTGGCTAAGTCTATCGCCAAATGTATCATCACTCTACCTACTCACCAGATACGTCTAAAAGCTTCGTCTGGAAAACACACATTGAAAATCACAAAATTCCAGATTTCTTGTTTTTATACTCCTCATGGGGGTATACGTTTATTCACGAAATAATTCATCTCATCCCGCTCACAAGATTTGCGGGACTCTGTTCAGTACTCGCTTGACGGGTACTCTATTCAGTCCCCGTGCTGTGCGGGGATAAGTTCATTCACGAAACAAATTACTTGTAAAAAGCACAAGAAATTTATTTCTAATTCACTAAAAGTATGTGTCGAATCGAATAGTCAACTCGTTCATACCCACAGCGTCAACCAGCATATGTTGAATGCGCTCACGAATAAGCGATTGCTGGACTTCGGGAACCTTGAGGGAAATTACTACCACCCCGTTTTGAGCAGCCACAACTGCATTGGGAAAATCAAGCAGTTTATCGCTGATCAGAGCATGCAGTGCCGAATCGGCCAGGGTTGCTTGCGATTCCTCCGTTTCCTGGAAGGATGGCAGGCGGACTGCGCTGGTGATAAGATCGACGGCCTCGTCTACGGATAAGTGACCGATGCGCAGGGTTATGTTGTACAGTCCAGGGTCCATTAGATCTATGCCATACAGGAACATGCCCCATTTGCGTCGTTCGTCGTCATCTTTTTTAAGAGTATATCTGGCTTTTTCTTCGGAAATATTCTCACGGGCCATTTCGTCGGCGACTCTTTGATCCGTGTCGGCGATGATTCTTACCTTAAGCACATGGGATATATCTCTGACGAAATGGTGGCCAAGAAGACCGTGGTAGATGACATTTCCAGGCAGAAAATGCTGCAGGATTGCTGAGCGAATGGCCACCTTAAAGCGTTTTTTCCCATGGGGGAAGCGGTCCAGCACGGAGAAAGCGTCGTTGAGTCCTCGCACCAGTTTGATTTCAGGAAGATGAAATTTGTCCAGATTTTCAACGATCTGGTCACGGGATAAACAGGTATACCCTAATCTTTCAGCTAGTTTTTCGGCAATTGATTTACCGAGATAATAACTCCCGCGGGAAATGGTGATAATCGGCATCATAACCTCCTGGTGATGTAAGGTTTGCAGAAGAGAACGTGTGAGAGGAATATTACCTCCGAACGCAGCTAAACGCAAACAGAGGAGTATTTTTTTCTATTCTAACAACAGAGTGTGGAGTTATAAGAAGCTATTTTTCTTGACAATAGTCTGTTTGATGATGACAGGTCCTTTAGGGTCATACACCCTAGTCAGGGTGGAAATGTTAACTCGTTTTAAGAAAAAGGAGAAGAAGGATGGCTGAAAAGAAAGATAAGAAGGACAAGAAAGACAAGAAAGACAAAAAGAAGAAAGAATCCAAACAAGAATGTTGCGGAGAGTCTGTTTGTAAAACAAAAGATGATAAAAAAGGTAAAAAAGATAAAAAGGAGAAGAAGGATAAAAAAGACAAGAAAGATAAAAAAGACAAGAAGAAGTGATCCTGGTCTCTTATGATCCGGTCCGGCTGTCTTTTCCTGTTTGCCGGACCGGTTAATCGCGCGATATTTTGATTAAGCTGCTATCGGGTCAAGGTGTGCGTTGTTCTCTGCTAAACTCGCTTCCTTCATCTCCAGGTATTGATCGAAATTCATCATCACATCAAGTATTCCATCCGGGTTTATCTCGACAATTCTATTGGCAATGGTCGAGATAAACTGATGATCGTGAGAAGCAAAAAGTATTATCTCCGAAAAAGCCGTCAGCCCATTATTGAGCGAGGTGATCGACTCAAGGTCAAGGTGGTTGGTTGGCTCGTCGAGAATAAGGACGTTGGCGTCGGCGAGCATCATTTTCGACAACATGCAGCGTACCCGTTCGCCACCGGAAAGAACGGAAGTCTTTTTTGTTGCCTCTTCTCCGGAAAAGAGCATTTTTCCTAAGAATCCGCGGATAAAGCTCTCATCTGTTTTCGGTGGCGCAAACTGACGCAGCCAGCCGACCAGATCGAGTTGATCATTGTCAAAATAGGAGTTGTTTTCTTTGGGGAAATAAGCGTTTTTAATCGTTACCCCCCAGCGGAAGCTGCCTTCGTCTGGGTCTAATTCTCCGGCAAGAACCTGAAAAAGAGTGGTTTTAGCCAGGCTGTTCGGGCCAATAAAAGCGATCTTGTCACCTTTGTTGACGGTGAGTGTCAGGTCTTTAAACATGGTGACGCCTTCGACCTCTTTACTCAGCCCTTCAATCTCTAAAATGATGTCACCGCAGGGCCGTTCCGGCTTGAAGACGATGTAGGGATATTTTCGCGACGAGTTGGGCATGTTGTCGATGGTCAATTTTTCCAGCAATTTCTTACGCGAAGTTGCCTGTTTTGCCTTCGATGCATTGGAACTGAAACGTCTGATAAATTCTTTAAGCTCTTCCGCTTTGGCTTTGACCTTCTTGCTTTCGGTCTCTTTTTGCCGGAAATGGAGCTGGCTGGCTTCATACCAGAAATCATAGTTGCCGACGTACACCTCGATCTTACCGAAATCAATATCCGCCATATGCGTGCAGACCTGATTGAGAAAATGGCGATCATGGGAGACAATGATCACAGTGTTGTTGAAGCGGGAGAGAAAGTCTTCAAGCCAATTAATGGTCTTGAGGTCAAGTTGGTTGGTCGGTTCATCCAAGAGCAGGATACCAGGGTTGCCGAACAGGGCCTGGGCGAGCAGTACCCGCACCTTGTCGCTGCCGTCGAGGTCCTTCATCTTTTTCTGCCGCATTTCTTCGGGGATACCGAGTCCTTTGAGTAGCACCGAGGCCTCTGCTTCGGCCTCATAACCATTCATTTCACCGAATTTCACTTCCAGTTCACCAGACAGAATGCCGTCTTCCTCGGTAAAATCGGTCTTGGCATAGATGGCTTCACGGGCGGCCATGATTTTGTACAGCTTCTTATGTCCCATGATGACGGTATTAAAAACAGTGTGTTCGTCAAAGGCGAACTGGTCCTGACTTAGCATCGCGACACGTTGTCCAGGGCCTTTGCTTATATCGCCCCGATCAGCATCAAGCTGACCTGCCAGGATCTTTAGAAAGGTTGATTTGCCGGCGCCATTTGCGCCAATCAGTCCGTAGCAGTTGCCTGGGGTGAATTTAATATTGACATCTTGGAAGATGATTCTCTTGCCATAGGAGAGTGCGATGTTGGAAGCAGTAATCATGATGGTGTCCTCGTTAAAAAGCCAAAAGGATACTTCCCATGGCGTAGAGTGTACTAGAAAAAATGTAGGGCGTTAAGGCGTTATTCTTCTACGGGAACAGGCGTTTCTTTTGTCTCGTCAGGCTCCACCTGTTTTTCCTCTTTACGTGCTTTTTTCTCTTCTTTTTTCTTTTTTTTGGCGATTTCTTTTTGCCGTTTTTCGTATGAATAGTTTGTTCTAGCCAAGACTCTCTCCTTCATAGTGGTTAGTGTTCGGCACAAATTCAGATAAAAAAAGCCCCCGCAGGGTTGCGGGGGCTTTTTTGTGGTCGAACTCAGTCGTTACTGCTGGACAACATTCGCAGCAGCGGGTCCTTTGGGACCATCAACAACCTCGAAGGTCACTCGCGCGCCTTCCTCAAGAGATTTGAAGCCCTGAGCCTGAATTGCTGAATGATGAACAAATACATCGTTGCCGCCATCCTGCTCAATAAAACCAAAACCTTTCGAATCGTTAAACCACTTTACTGTTCCTTCAGCCATCTTGTACTACTCCTCTTTGCTGGGCTCCCTTGGGAACCCTTTTTTATATAGCCGAACTATCACTGTGATACTTCGACTGGAAGTCTGGATATCCAGACAAATGAGATTATCTTCGTTCAGGTTTGCTCGTTCCGAAATCGAATGAGCACGCCTTGCTGCGTCGGCTTTTGCCATGAGTGGCTGTCGCCGGTTTTCTGCCTCGTGGCCGCTGTTGTGAATAATTGTCTCTCCGGTTCTCAACTGCCACTTCTTCAACTGTGGGAGCTGCAAAATGAGCAGGAGTTGCCTCGAGGGCCATTTTTTTACCGAGATTACGTTCGATGAGGGAAATCATTTTACCATCTTCCCGATCAGCAAAGGTCAAGGCCTGGCCGCTCCTGGTGGCTCGTCCGGTACGGCCGGTGCGGTGGGTATATGTTTCGGCGGTGTCCGGCACATCATAGTTGATGACATGGGAAATGCCAAGCACATCTATACCACGGGCAGCAATATCTGTTGCCACCATAATTTTATAGGTGCCATCACGAAAGCCGTCCATGGCCTGCTGTCGTTTCTGCTGGGACAGATTACCCTGTAATGAGGTGGCACTGAACCCGGCCTTTTCGAGCACCAGGGCCAGACTCTTGGCCTTGTATTTGGTACGGGTAAAGATCAGCGTACAGGCCATGTCCCGTTCTTCGATGATGTTTTTCAACAGAGAGGTCTTCTTTGCTTTGGCCACCTGATAGAGTACGTGGGAAATTGACGGGGCGGGCAGGGTATGATTGATCTGCACGGTCACCGGCTTATACAGAATTTCTTCCGCCAGATGACGAATTTCCTTAGGCATAGTCGCAGAAAAAACCAGCGATTGCCGTTTTGTCGGCAGTTGCTTAATTATCCGTTTGATGTCCGGCAAAAAACCCTTATCGAACATATGATCAGCCTCATCCAAAACCAGGACCTCAACCGCTCTCAGGTTGAAAGCCTTGTCGTTGAGCAGATCGAGTAAGCGACCGGGGCAGGCGACGACAATTTCGGCTCCGGAGCGGATTTTGCTGATTTGCGGCTGTTTACCTACGCCGCCATAGACAACAACGCTGCGCAGGCCGGTCTGTTTGCCCATCTGGCAAACGTTGGTATGAATCTGCTCCGCCAGTTCTCTGGTGGGTGCGACAATTAAAGCTCGTACTATCTTGCGCGGTCCGTCTTGGAGTCGCTGCAGTATGGGGAGAACAAAGGCCGCGGTCTTGCCGGTGCCGGTCTGAGCCAGGCCAAGCATATCGCGGCCCGCAAGAATCGACGGGATAGCTTCTTTCTGGATGGGGGTGGGGGTGGTATAGCCGCAGGCGGCAATGCCAGCATTTATATTGGGGTGTAACTGAAAATCGTTAAAACTCATAATACTCCATTGTAATTCGTGGTGAGATGCCGGGGTATATCCCTGGTTTCTCGATCTGCAAATCCTTTTGGATTCTACAGTAATCAATTTATTTATCAGTATGTTTTTGAGCTGGCGAAGGGTTTTTCCCCGATCGCCGCCAGCACATATCCGACGTTTTTAAATTGTCTTCTAGGTGATTTCGGCTGCGTTCTGCTTTTCAAATAAAAGCTGTAATGCGTGAAATTTGGGCCTGAATCCGCGACAAAAAAACATACTGTTTTAAGTAATCAGCATGTGCTTCGACGGCAACGAACGACGCTTGGGGTAACAACGAGGTTAACGAGGACTACCTGAAGGGAATGTGCTCCTACTTAATTTAATTCAATGATCGGTAATATACACTCTTCCTGAGATTAAGCAAGGAAATAAATCAAGATACTTTCATCCAGCAAGAAATCACTTCCAGCTGAACTCTATTTCCGGTTGTTGGTCGGAGCGATATTTGCGCTGCAATCCCTGCAGGAAATTGCGCAGGACCTGATCCTTGCAGCTGCGAAAGTTTTTATGTTCCGGTTTTCGGAAAAAAGCACTGAGCTCATGTTTGCTTATCGGTAATTCCGACAGAGCCAGAATATGCAGGATTTCATCATCTTTGAGGTTGCAGGCAATTTTCAATTTCCGAAGAATAATATTGTTGTTTATCCTTTTTTCCGGCCTGGCTTGTGGTCCATCTTTCTTGCCTCGCTTATCATTGATCAGACCATTGAGGAAGGCAGCCAGTTGCACGTCGCTGCAGTTTTTAAAGGCCGGGTCATCCTCTTTTTTGAGCCAATCACTGAGCTGCGCTCGGGTGATACTATATTCTGCCAGGCCAAAGAGAGCAATCATCTTCGAATCGGTAAAGTTGAAGGTATAACGAATACGGCGTAAGACATCATTATTACGCATAATATATTTTCCTATTGTGGTAATTGTAACAGTGTGTTTTGCTTGTAAGGTGTCTTTGACACAGGCTGTTTTTTTAATATTAAATGAAACAATGGAAATTTGATCTTCAAATTTATGCAACTTAGTATTACTGTAGTACTGAGGTCTGTTATATAAAACCAATTTCCATATCCCCACAGTCAAATCAGCACAATCTTTCGGCAACAGACCGGGGCTCATTGAGGAGCTACTCCAGAAGGTATGTCGCTCGGTTCAGTACCGCCTTCAAAGGGTGGAAAAACGACAAACCAGATGAAATATTTGTAGCAATAACTTGAGCTTATGTTCAAGGCACTTATTCTGAATTATTTCTCCGTTTACCGGGGTCAGAATGTCGTCTGTTCGTCAGTATTGGTATGAAGTTACTTGAGAAGTAACGATGTTGCTCCAGACAGCTCGGACTGCATCGACATCAGTAGTTCTCTGCATAACCTTAACCAAGGAGAATAACCATGTCTAAGAGTGTTTACAAAATCATTGAAATGGTCGGATCAAGCCCAACATCATGGGAAGAAGCTACTCAAAACGCGGTCAATTCAGCGGGTATGAGCCTACGTGACCTGCGTATCGCCGAAGTCATCACCCTGGATATGAAAGTTGAGGACGGTAAACCGGCCGCCTTTCGGTCACGGGTGAAGCTTTCCTTTAAACTTCTTGCCGATTAATTTGGTACTTATTCCCATCCTTCAGTCTAATCTGGAGGATGGGTTTGCTCCCCGTACAGCTTGCTATTCTCTGGCGGCTCTTTTCAGTGACTCTGTTATTATCCAGTGATTTTTATCTATAATCTTCGTATTCGAACCAGCCAGAGAGTTGGATTTGGCGGCAAGTGACCGGGCCTGCAGATATTGCTGTTGCTGGAGTTTAATTTCTGCCAGTTGTGACCAGAGCACAGCCTCTTTTGGGGCAACGCGCAGTCCTCTCTCCAGAGTTGCCACGGCAAGATCGGACCTGCCCTGGCGAACTTGTTCATTTGCCTGGCGGCTAAAATCAGCAGCGATGGGGCTGATGTGTTGCCGGGCTTCTCCACTTGCTGCCGCTTCTGGTGCCGGCACTGCTTCTGGAACCGGAATTGCCTCGGGAACAGTGACCGCTTCCGGGATTGGTTGTTGTGTCTCTTTCGGAGGGGGCGGAGGATAATAGACGGGTTGCTTCGGGGGATATGCACAGCTTTGCATGAGCAGGGCGCTCATTATTCCAGAGCATATCAGTTTGCATGTTGTTTTTATGGTGCTGTTCATAGTATTTCACCGGTAAAATGAGGGTTGATTGTTGCTGAACGAGAAGGTGCTCAGATGCCTTTTACTGGAAGAAGTCAAACATGTTTTTTAACCCTTTTTCGACAGTTTTTTCCAGTGTATTTTGAGGAAGCTGGCGGTTGCATTTGACCACCTCCGGCAGGATCCCGTCGCGAATAAATGGCAACGGTGTTTGTCCACCCGTGGCACATTGTTGATTGTAGATAGTGCCAGCGTTGATATTCGCATAGTACCAGTTGATATTCTCAGGCGATTGCGGCCGCAGAGGACTGGTATTGATTCCGGCCATGGTCGCCGCCCATACCCCCAGAGCGCCGGTTGCCCCGGTCAGACCGGTTGGTGTATTGTCGTCTCGTCCTACCCAGGCCACGGCAACGTGCATGCCGCTGAAACCGGCAAACCAGGAATCGCGTAAATTATCAGTCGTACCGGTTTTACCCGCTACAGTAAGTCCTTGCGGCAACAGGCGTTGCAGCGAGCTGGCTGTACCTGAGGTCGTGATCGCCTGCAAGGCGTTTGTCAGACAAAAGACAGCGCCGGGATCAACAGTCTGCTGCACAGTCAGTGGATAGCGTTGCAGGGTGGTATTGTGCTGATCAGTTACCGCCAGAATGGCCCGAAGAGGGGTCTGATACCCACCGGCCGCAATAGTCTGGTACATCTGCAAAACCTCAATGGGCGGCAGTTCGACCGCTCCCAGCAGCAGTGACGGGTAGGGTCTGATTTCTTCTTGTACACCGAGGTTTTTGAGGGTACCGACCACTGCATCCAGTCCCAGAGTCATTCCCAGCTGTACTGTGGCAAGATTGTACGAATGAATCAGTCCCTGCATGAGCGGCAGTGGGCCATGAGAAATGTGATCATAGTTTTGCGGCTGCCAGTCTTTTCCACCCGCTATCGGTACTGTAAGTGGGGTGTCGAATATCGTCGTCAGCAGGTTGTACGATTGGGGCTGAGCCAGGGCCGTCAGGTAGACCGCCGGTTTAACTATCGACCCAATCGGACGCTTCATGTCGAGTGCCCGGTTAAAACCCGCCTGGCGTGAAGAACGATCACCGACCACAGCGACGACTTCTCCCTGGTCTACCGAGGCGATGACCAGGGCTCCCTGGAGTGTATTTTTATTTTTGCCGCCTCGTCGTTTTTCGATAGCGGCAAGTTCACCGGTAAGGCTCGCTTCCGCCTTGTGCTGAATAACGGGATCAAGGGTAGTGAAAATCGATAATCCTTCGCTCCGTAAATCCTCGTCTTTGTAATCCCGTGCCAGCTGTCTGCGTACCAGTTCCAGAAAAGCCGGGTAAGGGGTAACACCGGAGGGAGACTCCGGAGTGACGGCAAGCGGCTTTTTTTTCAATAGATCGTCTTGGTCGGGAATGATGACTTGTGCTGATGCGAGGGTATCCAGAATTTGATTGCGTCGTGAGACTGCCCGCTCGGGTTGATGCCTGGGGTTATAATAGGATGCACCCCTCACTATCCCGACCAGCAGGGCCAGCTGATCCGGTTCCAATTCACCAAGATCGCGGCCAAAATAGAACCGGCTGGCCATGGCAAAGCCGTGGATAGCCCTTTTTCCGTCCTGACCCAGGTAGACTTCGTTCAAGTACGTCTCGAGAATTTCGTCCTTACTATAGTGGTATTCAAGGAGCATGGCCATGATGGCTTCGTTTGCCTTGCGGATCAAGGTCTGTTCGCTGCTAAGAAATATATTTTTTACCAGCTGTTGCGTCAGAGTACTACCGCCCTGCACGGTTTTTCCTGCTCGCAGATTAGCCAGGGCGGCCCGGAGGATCGCCGTCGGCCTGATTCCCACATGCGAATAAAAATTTCTGTCTTCAATCAACAACAGTATTTGTATCAGCAACTCAGGGGCATCTGCCAGCTTGATCAGCAGTCGGTCTTCATTATGGGTCGGGTAGATGGAGGCGAATTGAACCGGCTCCAGCCGGAACATGCTGACCATCTCTTGGCTATTTGGATCGGCAAGGGTAGTGATGGTCTTGTCATGGATCGCCAATTTGACCAGGGTAGCAGGTTGCAAAGCATCGGGAAAAGGAAAAGTGCGGCTGTAAATGGCAATTTGATTGCCTTTAATACTGTATTCGCCTGGTTTTTCGGGGACGTCCTCTTGGTTGTAGTGCAACTGGGTCAATTCCTCTTTCAGGGCACCGACCGTTATTGTCTTGCCAACATACAATTCTAGCGGCCGGGCATAGATCCGGGCGGGCAACTCCCAGCGTCTCCCTTCAAACCAGCTGGTAACCTGTCCGTCAAGCTTAAATACATAAGGCACTGCGAGGAGTACAACGCCGGCTGTCACGATAAGAACAACAGCGAGCAATAGAGGTAATTTTTTCATATTTTTTTACGTATACATTCTTGGCAGTCGCTTTCGACTCACCTTATTGACTACAATGAGCCCAACGACCACAAGGAAAATGGCATATATGAGATTGGGTGTAATTGGTTCCCCCAGCAGGGTAACTCCTAAAAAAACGCCAGATATCGGCATAATAAAGACAAAAGAGCGGAGCGCTGTAGCGCCAAATATTTGAATCATGGTATTCCAGGCAACAAAGCCAAAGACTGTTGTGACCAATTCGGCAATGCCAAAACTTATTCCCGCATTGGTAAAGACACCCCCGCCGGTCAGGCTGATCTTAAGAGCCACCGCATTGGCGCCAAACAACATACACAGAAATATGGTGAAAAGCGAGCCCCGAAGAGGCAGGGCGTGGTGGCCGATAGGTTCTGGCATCAACAGACTGATCTCAAAGGTACTACAGCTCGATTTCCTGACCAAATTCAAGCACAATGGCTTTTTGGCCGATTGTCTCCACCTGTTTTTTGAATTCGTTCGGATCTGCTTCAATGACCGGAAAGGTATTGTAGTGCATGGGGATGGCTACCTTCGGGTTGTCGTCGAGAAAAGGATCAATGAAAAGAACATGACCGTCGCGGTTGTGATCTGAAATGAAGAATGAGAAAAGTATCTGAGTTTCATCTCTGCCTCCAGGTTTGGTTACAAAAAACAGAAGGTATTCTCTTTTCAATATAAGTCAATTTCGTCGATTGCTTCGAGAGTAGCAGTAATGGACACCGTTTTCAATTTGTTTGTTCTGGTTTCAGGCAGGAGCGAAACAGCTGAACTATGGTAAGAGTAGAAATTCCCTGAGGTGACCACGCATGCAGTGATTTGACGCCAT
>CBDTUM010000131.1:0-12363 GCA_965363495.1 uncultured Desulfopila sp. | reverse complement strand
GGGGCATCAAGCGCTGAAAAAGGCTCATCCATCAGCAGCAGATCCGGTTCGAGCACCAGGGTTCTGGCGATGGCCGCCCGCTGCCTCTGGCCTCTTGACAACTGAGCAGGGTACATCGCCTGCAATTGTTCAATCCCCAGCCAGTTCAACCAGTAGTCCACCCGCTTTGCATCTCTTATCGCATCCTGCGACACATTGGCGGGGCTGTGTCTTCCATCGGGGCCATAGAATTTTCTTATCTTCAGGCCCAGTCGGGTATTTTCCAGAATTGTCGCCCAGGGCAGCAGGCCGTGGTCCTGGAGCACGAGTCCAGTAGACGGCCTGGCCCGGACAATTTGCTTCCCACCAATCCGAATTTTTCCTCGTAAGGGCGGATGCAAACCGGCGATAAGGTAGAGAAGCGTCGTTTTGCCACAGCCGGAGGGTCCGATAACAGTCCAGGATTCACCTCGCTTAATGGTAAAGGAGAAATCTTCAAAGAGATGCGTGGTGCCACCATAGCCAAAGGTGAGCTTATCGATCTCTATCACTTTGGGCTGCCTTTCATTTTGCAAGAAACTCCGAGGTGACGGAATCTTCATAGGCCAATGGGGTGGTAAGGAGATTTTTTTCAAGCATCCAGGTCATGACATCATCCCACTGCGCCTTGGTCGGCACCTCTTTTCGCGGCAGTGGAGGCACGTGAAAATCGTTTTCGATATTTTTCGGCACCCGAATTTTTTGCAACATCAGCGACTGAAAAGCAGCGGGATCACTATTGAGATCAGCACACGCTCTATCCCAGGCTACCATAAATTTTTTAACCGTCTCGTTCTTTTTGACAAGAACATCACTGGTAAAGGTAACAACACTGGCACTGACATTTGTCAGGGCCGTATCGTTGACAATTTCAATGGCTCCCCCTTTTATGGCACTAGCCCCAAGAGGATCGGGCAGCGTCACCGCCTGCAATTGCCCGGCAAGAAGCAGCTGCAAACGCTCCGGCAATACCGGAACCGATTGGTAATCAATAGCCTCGGGCGATACGCCGCCCGCCTCGAGCAGTCGGGTTGTTATATATTCTATTATGGTGTTCTTGGAAATACCGATGGAGATATCGGCCAGCTCGGCAACTGTCTTAATATTGCTGCCGGGTGCAACAAGGAGCCTGAACAGCGGCGAACCTCCTCTCGGTGAACGGGCGATAGAGACAATTTTCACCCTGTTCTTCTCTCTGTTGAAATTGGCCGCGCCGGAGATTTCATTGATCATGCCATCCACTCTCCCTGCCTGCAGTAACTGGTCGCGCTCCACGGCACTGCCGACGGGCAGCGCTTCAACGGTGATTCCCATTTCGGAAAAATATCCCCTTTCTTCGGCAACATATACCGGCAGCACATCGGGAATTGGCAGGAGCGCCAGTCGAAGAGTTTTATTTTCTTCACCACCAAAAATCGTATTCGATATACCCAGACACAGGAACCAGACACTGAGAATACATACTGCTTTGTTCATCTTCATTTTACTTATGCTCACGTATACCTTTTCCATCCCGACTGGGAAGAAAGTGGTTATAAAGTATGTTGTTACTGGTTCGTTTCACCATGGTATTTCCATGGAGATTGCAGTATACGTCTCAAAAGAGACGTTCCCCCATTCATAATGGGAAACAGAACAGTCTTGCAACCGAAAACATGATAACGACGCAAAAAGTAGCGTAAGCGTTCACCAGCACCTTTTATGAAAATTCTCACTGTCTCCGATACCGTAGTCAAAAGCCTGCTTGAGCCGATCGGCGGCAGCCCGGCTATTGCCGACATTGACCTGATCCTCGCCTGCGGCGATCTGCCTCCAGAATATCTTAGCTCCTTAAAACATCGTTATAACACACCGCTGCTGTATGTTCTCGGCAATCACGATCTTCGTTACCAAGAATCCCCACCCCAAGGTTGTTTCCATATCCACCGGAAGATCGTCAACATCGGTAAACTCAGGATAATCGGTTTTTCCGGTTCAAGGTGGTATAATGGCAATATTAATCAGTATACCGAAAAGCAGATGGCCAGGTTTATTCGAAAAATGCGCTTCTCCCTCTGGCGCAGCCGCGGCATCGATCTGGTTATTAGCCATGCCCCGCCAAGATTTGTCAATGATGCGGAAGACCCCTGCCATCGCGGCTTCCGGGTGTTTTTGCAATTTATTGAAAAATACCGGCCCCCCTACTTTATTCATGGCCATATTCACACCCTGTTTGAGGATGATTCCGAAAGGTTAACCAGGGTCAATTCCACCTCGGTAATAAACAGCTATGGGTACCATGTTCTCGAAATTTAATCCATTTCCCGCTCTGAAAAAGGTTTTAACCGGTCAAGGTAAACAGGCTGCTGATAACCCAAGTAATTTCAATATCCGCCAGGAAAAGGAAGAGGCCTACGAGGCTGTTGAACGTGGCACTTTGCTGGTACCGTTAGCAAAAATCACCGGCAGTGTGGGAAGATACCACGATTTCGACAACCAGTTCAAGACCCACTCCAACAAGATGGATGAGCGGCTGAAGGCCATTATAGAGGCTATGCGGGAAGGTAAAGATATGCCTCCCATTGCTCTGTATCAGATTAAAGAGGATTTTTTCATTCTCGACGGTCACCATCGATTCAAAGCAGCCGTTGAACTGGGACGCTCCGAAATCCGCTCACGAATCGTCGAACTGCTGCCATCGAAAAATACCCTGGAAAACAATCTCTATGTTGAAAAAACGCACTTTCGCGATAAGGCCGGTCTCACGGAAAGCATAGACCTGACAGAACCAGGCCAGATTGCCCATCTGGAATGGCAGGTCAGAGAACACCGGAAATTTCTGGCCAAAGAGAAAAATCAGGAGATAAGCTTTAAGCAGGCCGCCGCCGACTGGTACCGAACCATCTATCGACCTCTGGCAACCCTTATCGCCAACAGTAAGCTGGTCAATGGTTTTCCCGGCCGCACGGTTGACGACCTCTACCTGTATGTTTCCATTCATCAATGGGAAATAGGCAGCAAAAGGACCTACGGCATCGGCATAGATAAACTCATCCCCACAGATATGGAAGCCTTCCGGCAGATAATGGCAGAACGTAAAGAACAGGAATATCCGGAGATGAAGCGGGAGATTACCGTCTTTATCCTTCTCAATGTTGACGGCAAATACGAACAACAGATCTTCGATAAACTTTTAGCCCTCGATGAAGTCCGCGAAGTGCACAGTGTGCACGGTTCCATCGATATGATCGCCAAAATCACCCTGACGCGCGACCTGCTCTCTTCCGATGCCGAAATCCTCTCGCATTTCATCCAGCACACCATCAGGCAGTGGCGAGGAGTGGTCTCGACGCAGACCCTGATTCCCGGTATGTCGAGGACCAAGGATCAGGACCGATGCCATCTATGATAACGTACCGCTATCCACTCCAGCCTCCTCAAATGAGGCCATATCCCGCATCATGCAGCAGGAAAGCTCGACCAGATTCATGGTGATAGCCGCCCCGGTCCCCTCGCCCAGCCGCATATCCAGATCGACAACAGGGGTAAGCCCCATGATATCGAGCGCAGCCTGCTGTCCCACTTCCACCGATTTATGCCCGGCGATCAGATAGTCTTTAACCTCCGGACAGAGCAGATACGCCAGCAGTCCCGCTGCTGTTGATATGAGACCATCGAGAACCACAACACAACCGGTTGAGGCGGCGGCCAGGATAGCGCCGCAGATGCCGCCGAGTTCAAAACCGCCCACCATGGAAAGAAGTTCCAGGCCGTCATTTGGATCCGGTTGGTGCAGAGCGAGGGCCTTTTCGAGAACCTCCCTCTTGCGCATAAGCCCGCGATCGTCAACCCCAGTACCGCGGCCAACTACCTGTGCCACGGAAAGCCCTGTAGCGCCGCAGATAATCGCCGTGGCACTGCTGCTGTTGCCGATGCCCATTTCACCCACACCAACAAGATCGCAAGACTGTCTTTCATTCTTTTTTAGAAATGTCCGCGCCCCGTTTTCAATGGCCCGGATCGCCTCATCCGGACGCATTGCCCGCCGGAGGGCAAAATTGCAGGTTCCCGGTGCTACTTTTTGTTGTATCAGCATCGGGTGGTCACCAAGCTCACCATTGACCCCCATGTCGACTACCGCCAGTTCAATACCATAGTGCGCACAAAAGGTGTTAATCGCGGCGCCACCGGCAAGAAAATTTTCCACCATCTGGATGGTCACCTTGGCCGGATAAGCTGATACCCCTTCTTCAACGACGCCGTGGTCGCCGGCGAAGACAAACAGCCGTTTACAGGTAATCGTTGGATTGAGACTGTGCTTTACAGCACTCATCTGCACGGCAAGTTCTTCAATCCTCCCCAGAGCGCCGAGGGGCTTGGTCTTCAAGTCGACTTTTTTCCGGGCCTGGCTTTTAAAGCTCTCTGCAACCGGCTGAATCCCGGCTATCAATTGCCCAAGAAACGCTGAGAGCAAATCTGAGCTTTCTGGCTTGTTCTTCACCCTCGCGTCCGACGAAAAGTCCATCGTTGCCGGTCTGCGAACTCCCGTAAAATCGACTATGTATTTCAGGGAATTGCCGGAAAGAATCTGCGGCAGAACGGCTTCGACCTCCTTAGGAGTGATAACTTTTTCGACCAGCATTCCCAAATTATGCTGTTGCCGGGTGCAAAAGGGTACCGCCTGCACCATGTGCTCTCTTCTCGGTCCATAGGCGCCATAGATTTCGAGTTCTTTATAATGGATGAGATTGAGCAGATTGCTCTCTATCTCCTCGTTTTTGGTCAGGCCGCTGAAAAAAACCAGCTGCCCGCCCTTGCAAAGCTTGGTAATACAAAGACTGAAGGCGATATGGTCGGCACAGCAATTTATCGCCAGATCAAAGTCGGCGGCAACGGTATCCTTGACCAGCTCGATGTCGTTGTGCTCGCAAAAGGGGCGCAGTCGATCAATTTTCTCCTGGTTTTTTTCAATTACCGTCACCTGGCAGTTTTGCTCGCGGCAGACCAGGGCGGCGAGCATGCCCATGACACCGCCCCCATAGAGAATGACCCTTTTTTGTGCCGCAATGTCAATGTTCGAAAGACCATTGAGTACACAGGCCACCGGTTCGGTAAAGGTGAGAATTGAGGGTTCTATGCCCTCTTCAACCGCAATCAGACTCTTTTTGGGTACGGAAACAGCGTGAGCAAACCCACCATCGGTATGAAAGCCGATAATGCGCATCTCTTCACAGAGATTTTCCCGCCCATGCAGGCAATACCGGCAAAGACCACAGGCCTGGCCCGGCCAGACGGTATAGAGTTGTCCGGTTTCTGGATCCCTGCCGGCAATTTCATGGCCTAAGACCCTCGGCAGCACCAAATCACGATGGCCCTGACGCCACATTTTTGCATCCGTACGACAGACGGCGCAACAGCTGACAGTCAGGACGACATTGCCGTTCTCTGCTACCGGGGCATTGCTGTGCTCGGTAAAATCCAAAGCTTCACACTGGGTCAGGGTAAGTTTCATATCACAGCAGGTCCAATTCTTCTTCGAAGGGTTCTTCAATAATGGTGAGTTTTCTCAGCACTGGTCCAACCACCCCCGTCATCGCCAGTTTGCTGCACAACTGTCGTGCCTCAACTGCCTGCTCCAGAGGAAATACACTTGCCTTGCTCAGCGTGCACGGTTCAAAATGGTCGTCCCTGCAGCGGAAATAGTCTTCACCGGCTTTGATAATGAGGAGCTCGGTCATAGTGCAGCTCCGGCGCTTTTTAGACCAGCCAGTTTGGCAAATCCTGCGGCTGGGTCGTTGTTCTGTACTTCGATCCAGCGGTTAAGCGAGACAAGAGCCTGTCCGGACAGCAGAAGGTCCCTGGCTTTATCCACCCCTTCGGTAAGGGTCGCAACCGTGTCTTGGGTATAAAAGATCAACCCGCTGTTCAGGAGGACCGCATCGATACGCGCTTGTTCTCCCTTTCCTGCCAGCAGCTGATACATTTTCACCGCTGCACTTTTTTTGTCGGGATCTGCCGCCAGCAACTGAGGAGCATGTGTTTTCAGTCCGCAGTCCTCCGGGTGAAAAGAAAGAGTGGTGAATGTACCGTTTTTAAGGTGCACCCCGGAGGTCTCGCCACAGACAGAACCCTCATCCATCCCCTTGTCACTGCCTGAAATGCCGCCGTAGACCACGAGGGCATCGGTATAGCCGATTGCCTGCATAACCTCTGCCACCGGCCCCAGCAGAGACGGGGAATAGACCCCCCGCAAGCCAACCCTGGGCAGGGCAGGATGCGCCAGTGATGCGGCAATATTAAGCGGTGAGCCAAAACAGATCCGGGAAAGGATACGCCCAAGTGCCATGGGGTGGACTTCCGGACTCATGCCGTTAAACAGGCCAATACCCGCCTGTCGGATGCTTTTTGCCACAAGATCGACACTGCACTCGACATCAACACCAAGACATTCGGCCATATCTACGGTGCCACAGCTTGAGGTAATGGCCCTGGCACCATGACGGGCCATTGTCACCCCCCCTGCCGCGGCCACAAGCGAGGCAGCAGTACTGATATTAAAGGTCTTGAAGCTGTCCATACCGGTACCACAGTTATCAACAATGGCCAGATCAGCCAGATCGACTTTTTTGGTATCCAACTCATACACGGCACGCCAGCCACCGGCGACTTCACCTGCGGTCTCTCCTTTTGCGGTAAGGGCCGCCAGAAAAGCACCTTGCTGCATGTCTGAGACCTCACCTTCAAGTACCATGCAGAAAGCCTCGTGCGATTCTTCCTGAGAGATATTTTCTTTAGCTATCAGCCGGGTAATTATTTGCCCGAGCTTTTGATTTTTTTTCAGATCCATGACAACACTCCTGGATAAATTATTGATCGTTCCGTCGGATTTTTGGTGTTTTTCACATAATCCGCACAGAAAGATTCAATTCTTGGATACGGAAAATTACGCGATAACAATTTGATAAGTCTCCGTATCCGCAACAATGCATGGTCTGCAACATCCAGACAATACAATTCCAGATACAGTGAACTCCAGTGGTTAACTCTGGCATGGACCGACACTGTGTCCACGTGCAGGCAGGCTTTCTGACTCACGAATTATCCTGCAGAGCAGCCGTCTTCCCGGGGCTTCCCAGTGACGAATCCACAAAAAGATTTGGGCGCACGGATATTGTGTGCTCCCAGCTGCGGCAGCCTCCGTATACAGCAAGGACTGGCTTGTGACGGACTCGCACCGTCTTTCCTTTTGCCAACTATAAGATGCACCTGCAGACAAGGTTTATACCTTGCGCACTCTAAAAAATCAATACGTGGACCATGGACCGGGAATTCCAATATTGCGCAGTTCTCGGTGCAGCTGGAATTATCTTTACAGCTAAGGTAGACTACAACGCTTAACATGGGCGGATAGGCTTCAGTCCCTAAAAGACAATATATAAGGCAACGTTCTCTCACTTCAACAGGATGGGTCAAAGATGACGGATCATTTAGCCGAGTATTGCGGCAAAATTCTTAACGGCGGATTTTCGACAAAGCTCTGTCGGCGGCTTAGGAAATGCCTCACTCATTTGCTGGCCCTGGATAAAATGAACCTGCCCATCATTCCCTACATAGCCGCATGGCACGGGGATGAAAAGATTATCTGGTATGAACATGTTGGAAAACGGCTTTTGACCATCCTTAACTGTCAACCTTCGGAAGTAGCCGAGGTCTTTCGACAGAGTATTGTCGATCGTCGGCTGTATCGCTATGTGGGACAGGAAGCCACGGTTGAGGAAGAGATTGTCACCAGGGACGAGCTGCGAGGCGATCAATACGGTCTGCGCGAGGAGGTAAAAAAAGAGGGAGCGGTTGAATGTATTTACCAATTAGCCCCGCCCGGGGAGAAAACGATATGGCTGAAGGATCAGGCCACGATCGAAATATTCGGTGATGACGATATCTGTCTCTCCATGGGCTACCTGACTGATGTCACCAAGGAGATGGAACAAAAAAATTTAATGGAAAAATTCGGCTATTTTGATGACCTCACCAAGTTGCCGAAACGGTCCATCATGCAACGCATTATCGAGGTGAGTATCGGTAACCTGCATCGGGGCCACATAAAAGACTTTGTGTTTTTGCTGCTGGATATTGATCATTTTAAAGAAGTGAACGACACCCATGGCCATCAGGCGGGAGATCAGGTACTGGTGAGTCTGGCGGAAGTAATGTGCTCCACCAAGCGGCAGGAGGATGAAGTTGGCCGCTATGGGGGGGAGGAATTTTATGCTTTCACCATCGGTGCTTTGGAGAATGGATTGCAATTTGCCGAACGCTTACGATTGGCGATAGCGGCCAACGATTTTGTATACAAAAAGCAGCGGATTCCGGTGACGGTTTCCATCGGCTTAGTGGCGGCCAGTCAGTTGGCGACGAGCGGTAAACTTACCGCGGAGGAACTGGTCAGGGTAGCGGATCGGCGCTTATATGCGGGCAAGCACGGCGGACGGAACCGGGTGGTCGGTAAAGATTCATGATAACGTGCCGCGATTGCCGGAGGGCTGAGGTGCAGATCGAGATCAGCTGCAAAAATGTTGCTTTCCACAGGATCGACAATATGAAAACCTGAGGTGGCCATCTGCAACAAGATCTGCGTCCAGTACCAGTTTTTCCCTTGATGCAGTGGCACCCCCCCCCGGCAATTCCGCAACCAGGAAGATAATTGATACCACTTGCCAATGCTGGAATAAGATTGAAAGTGGATTCCGAGCCCGCCTGAAAATCAATGTCCTGGGCATCGCTGAGGCAGACATTGCCTCTGGTCAGGAGCCCGGAGGAAGCTGCGATCTGGCTGGTGGCAGCTTCCATTTTCCGGGTTTCAGGACCACCATAGCTTACCATCATGCTGTGCATGTCCGAACTACAGGGAAAGGTGCCGTACCCAAGCAGACATGGGTGATAGTCTTGGCGTCTCTTTTAACTTCTGTTAGAAACATACGTTAGGTTCATGGGAGATACCTTGGGATGAAATTGTCGTTGCCCTCAGGTAGAGTTGCAAAGAGGACTCAGTGCCAAATGTCCATACATGTATATACAATGCCGTTATCTTCAGGTCAAGATCCTGGGCAGTTCTGTTCGTTTTGATTCTTTATGGTCTGGTATTATTGACTCATTGTGGAGAAATAGCTCCAACACTGTGAATCATTACTGCACTGGATGGGGCGTTGGGAGATGGTGAGCCAGGATCGCACTGATTTTTACAAGTATTTTCATGATACGTCAGAATATATATTTAAAAAACTGTAAGTATATCGATATGATAGTCTGAAAAACTCTGGAGCTGCATTTCCGGAAGCATCTGACGAACAAGTACTTCTTGAAGAATCTACAGGCTTTTTATTTTTCCAGTGAACGGTTACATTGTATTTGTGTTTATTAATGTAGAGAGCTCCTCAGATTGACTCCAACCTCTCCTTCTTGCATATGGATATCTGGATAATTTCAACTATACTCTTTTTGGCTGTTTATCTGCTGATAACCGAAAAAATATCCGTGGACCTGACTGCTATCGGGATCATGGTTCTGCTTGTCGTCAGCCGTATTCTCACACCAAATGAGGCCATCGGCGGCTTTGCCAACCCTGCGGTAATAACCGTTGGCGCCATGTTTGTTGTGTCAAAGGGGATGATGCGTACCGGCGGCGTCGAATACCTGGGTAGAAAAATTATCCACATGGCCCGTGGCAATTATAAACTGGCGCTGATAATTATTCTGCTCTCCGTCGCCGTTGCCAGTGCCTTCATCAACAACACCCCGGTGGTGATCCTCTTCATCCCGGTGGTCATGACCATGTGCTGCGAATTTGGTCTGAGTCCGTCGAAGTTTCTTATTCCGGTCTCCTACGCCTCGATCCTTGCCGGAACCTGTACCCTTATCGGCACATCGACAAATATCATTATCAGCAATCTCAGTGTCAGTTTCGGCTATGACAGCCTGTCGATGTTCGAGCTCGGCACTCTGGGCGTGCCACTTGCCGCCGCAGGGATTGTTTTTCTCTATTTTGCCGCCCCCAAGGTACTGCCGGCCCTGGCCAATCCTATTTGCCAGTTGCAGGACAGTGCTCATCGCCAGTATCTGGCTGAGCTGAAAATTTCCGAGAAAAGTAATCTGATCGGCAGCAATCCGGACGAAATCTTCGGTGAAAAATACCCCAGCATCAAGGTTATTGAGCTGATAAAGCAGTCACATATTTACCATCCTCATCGGGAAAAAATGGCCATCACCGCCCAGGATATCCTGCTGGTCAAGGGATCGCTCAACGATCTCGTGGCTATTCTGCACAATGAGGAGGTTGAACTGCCGACATCAGAAAAAGACCTGCTCCTGGGAGCCCAGAAAGACGCTCCCATTGTGGTCGAGCTGATTATATCGCCCAACTCCAGCCTGCGTGGCGAGCAACTGCAGCGAACGGATCTCGCCAAGGACCCCGATGTCAATATCATAGCCGTCAAACGGACCAACCTGCATCTGTCGGAAAGGCAAATCCACGACGTCCGTCTCCAGACCGGCGATATTCTGCTTATCTGGTGTCTGGAAAGTAAGCTTGCGCATATCCGCCGCAGCACGGAATATATTGTTATTGAGGATGTTTATGAAGAACTGATACACCATCGGAAGGCCTGGTGGTCAATCATCAACTTTATCTGCATGATCGGTACCGCCACCCTGGGTCTTGCCGATATTATGACCTGCGCGCTCACCGCAGCTTTTCTGATGATTATTACCGGCTGTCTACAGATGCGCGATGCGTACCGGGCACTCCAGGGAGATGTTCTGCTGCTTATTGCCGGAACTATCGCCCTTGGCACCGCCATGCAGAAAACAGGAGCCAGTCAGCTCTATGCCGAGAGTTTTCTCAGCCTCTTCTCCGGCTTTTCACCAAATATCGTGCTTGGTGCCGTCATCCTCCTCACCAGTATCTGTACTCAGATATTGAGCAACAACGCAACGGCGGTGCTGTTACTGCCTATAGCCATCTCCACCGCGCTTGGGATTGGTGTCGACCCAAAACCGTTTATCGTCGGCATCTGTTTCGGGGCGAGTGCCTGTTTCGCCACGCCGATGGGCTACCAGACCAACCTCATGGTCTACGGCCCGGGCGGGTACAGCTTTATGGATTATATGAAGCTGGGTATTCCACTCAATATTTTCGTGGTTGTGGCTTCCACCCTGCTGATTCCACTGATATGGCCATTTTAATTGATGGCTAAGTAAAAACCCGATCTCCTTCGTTGTAGAAATTTTCGCAGGCCACCGACATACTCTTTGTATAGCCGGTGCCCTGCAAAAAACTCTACGCCTCGCATATCAGGCTTTTTATCTAGCCATCTTAGAATCATCTCAGGGAGGTGGCTGGGTTTTTGTATAAAATTGTCCTTTTTAAAAACCTACTCAATCTGGCATTCAGTTTTTCTAGGTAAAGGTATTGCAACTGCGAATATCGCCGTTGTTTAGTCCCTCGCGGAACCATTGCACCCGCTGCGCAGAACTGCCGTGGGTGAATGAATCGGGAACGACATAGCCTCTGGATTTTTTCTGCAGGGTATCGTCCCCAATCATGCTGGCCGCATTGAGGGCTTCTTCCACGTCACCTGGTTCCAGAATTTGGCGCACTCTATTGGCATGATTGGCCCAGACTCCGGCAAAGCAGTCGGCCTGTAACTCCACTTTAACCGAAAGCTTGTTGTAATCCGTTGCTGAAATACGGGGCCGCTGCGCCTGTATTTTCCCGCTGATCCCCAGTAAATTCTGGACATGATGGCCAACTTCGTGGGCAACCACATAAGCTTGGGCAAAATCACCTGGAGCATGAAGATTTTGCTTCAACTGGCGATAAAAAGCCAGATCGATATACACTTTGCTATCTGCCGGACAGTAAAAGGGGCCGGTGGCTGACTGGGCAGAGCCGCAGGCTGACTGCACTGCTCCGGTAAAAAGTACCAGTTTCGGCTTTTTGTATGCACTCCCGGATTCCCGGAAGATTGTATCCCAGGTATCCTCTGTATCAGCGAGCACAACCGAGACAAAATCGGCAAGGCGGTCTTCTTCCGGGCTGGTCTGCACTGACGACTGCTGTACCGGCCCTTCTCCATCAACCAACCCCGAGTTGAGAATCACCGAAGGATCGATACCAAAATACATCCCCACCAGGGCAAGCAGGATGATGCCGATGCCGCCGCCTTTCATGCGTCGTCCGGTCAGTCGAACACCTCGTCTGTCTTCTACATTACTGCTTCTTCGACCTGTTTTCCAACGCATCGACTTCCCTCCTTCGGCTTGGGCACAATGACACCCTCATTTATTGATGAACTCGCACAAAAAGTC
>CBDTUM010000130.1:0-12393 GCA_965363495.1 uncultured Desulfopila sp. | reverse complement strand
TATCTAAGACAAGCAGTGCTGTCTCAATGACACCACGCAAGTAATCCTCCTTTGGGCTTTGCCTTGAGACTACACGCATCCCCTTAATAACTGTCATAAAGAAATTGGCCAACGTTTCCGGATCATGGCGTTGTCCGAGGGTTCCATTGGATGCGCATTTTTTGAAGCAGTTCACCAGAGCTTTTTCGACTCCATCAAAGTAGCTTGCTGCAATTGTGCTCAGTTCATTGTCCACATCGCGTAGTTCAAGGATCGTATTCACCAACAGGCAGCCCCGGTACAGTAACGTATCGGGTAGCTGAACAAAGCCGATTTCATAGAAATCTCTAATCGCCTCGACCGGGTCTTCGGCTCTTGAAACTGTAAGGATAAGCTTTTGGGCCAAAAAGTTATAAAGGGACAAAACTCCCACAAAGAGGTCCCGCTTGTTGCCAAATTCTGTATACATACTGCTTCGGCTGATACCCATGACATCAAGTAACTGCTGAACCGACGTGGCTGTATACCCCTGTGCCCAGAATAGCATCATGGCGGCATCAAGTGCCTGATGGCTATCATATTCTTTTGTCCTTGCCATTTCTTATTCTCTACAATTATTTCAATAAAGGAACGTTCGTTCCAGAATAAACCTCAGATTTCATCTAATGTCAATTCTTTTTGTGACACTTTGCCGATGGAAAAAAACTGGAAAAAATGCGTTCGAATTCATCCCCGCAGGTGCATATCGGCACCTACCGCATAATTCCGAGAATAAATAGTACAGAATGTTTTTGCTTATCAGGGTAGTCTTAAATTTTTAACAGCCAATACGGGTATCACCTGGATTTGTGCGGTAATGCATGCTCGTGGGAAAAATACTCACTTCGTGGTTCTCTGAAGGTGAAAAAAGATAGCGTGTGGGGTAATGGAGCTTATTGTTTGTTATGAATATTTTTTTGAACTGGAACGTTTTTATAGCAGCAGGAAGAACGTATTCTTCATGAAATCCTGATGTGTTATCTCTATATTAAGAGGGTCGATAATGGAAAAATTGCAATCTGAGCCAACTGGGGAATTCGACATATTTTCGGGGTCGCAGGCGTATGAATATCTGGTCGATCGAACACAACGTACGGTGTTGTTCTGGGATATCTTGCGCAAAAGAGGTAATGCCTATCTGACCCATCTGGAAAAAGGACAGCCTCCGATACTGTTATTTAAGCACAAAGTAGTCATGGACGGGCGGCTCTTTGAGCAACCCGTGAATTACTCACTCGTTCGCATAGTGGACAGACGGGAAACAACAAGACAGGATTTTAAACAGGGTGAGGACAGGCGGCATACACAGCAAGGCAAAACTGTAGATGAGGAAGGATTTCCGGCCCGGCCCATTGTCGTCATTGATCCCCGTGCGGGACATGGCCCCGGGATTGGAGGTTCAAAACTGAGTTCGCAGATTGGAATTGCGCTCGACTATGGCCATCCCGTTTATTTTATCTCCTTTTCAACAGAGCCAGAGCCTGGACAGACCATCAGTCGCGTCCATAACGCAGAAATTCGTTTTTTAGAGGAAGTTGTCAAAAGACACCCGGATGCACCTAAACCTGCCGTGATAGGGAATTGTCAGGCGGGATGGGCAGCTGCACTGATTGGAGCTGATCGCCCTGAGCTGACAGGCCCTCTTGTTTTTAATGGATCGCCACTTTCCTATTGGGGTGGTGTTGATGGGGCCAACCCCATGCGCTATAAAGGTGGTTTGACCGGAGGCATCTGGCTGACGTCCCTTTGGTGTGATCTAGGAAACGGTAAGTTCGATGGGGCCAACCTGGTGGCAGGTTTTGAGGATCTTAACCCGGCAAACACCTACTGGTCAAAATATTACCATCTGTTTACCCACATCGACACCGAGGAAAAAAGGTTTCTCGATTTTGAAAAATGGTGGGGTGGTTTTTTCAAAATGAATGCAGAAGAGATTCATTATATTGTCAACAGTCTCTTTGTTGGAAATGAACTGGAAAAAGGGCATTTGAAGCTGGATGATGGCCGCACCATCAATTTAAAAAATTTCAAGGCTCCTGTCTTTGCCTTTGCTTCAGAAGGCGACAATATTACTCCGCCTCCACAGGCTCTTAACTGGATTTACAAGGTGTATGGTACCGTTGAAGAGATAAAACGCTGCGGCCAGGTTATCATTTATATGGTTCATAAAAAGGTGGGGCATCTTGGCATATTTGTTTCGAGTAGTGTAGCAAAAAAAGAACATCATCAAATCCTTGGTAGTATGGGATGGTTAGACTATCTCGCACCCGGGCTCTATGAAATGGTGATTGATGATGCTCCAAGCGCCATCGGTCCTGCTGGTTATGATGTTCGATTTGAAGAAAGAAAGATGGAGGACATTCTGCAATTTGATGATGGCCTTGAGGACGAAGACCCCTTTGTGGCAGTAAATACACTCTCCAGGTTTAATGATGTGGCTTACCGTCTGTTTGTCAGTCCCTGGGTGCGGGCAGGCATGACTGAACAGGCTTCCGAATGCTTGCGACAGTTACATCCTCTTCGAAGGCAGCACTACATGGTGTCTGATGCAAATCCGATGTGCTGGCCTCTCAAATGGATGGCGGAGCAGGTGGGGGGCGAGCGAAAAATAGCCGAACAAAATAATGTATTTGTGCAGCTGGAAAAAATATTTTCTGACTCCTTCACAAGGAGTCTGGATTATTTTAAAGATATGCGCGATATGACACAGGAAATGCAATTTAAAGCACTCTATGCTACGCCGTGGATGAAAAGTGTTTTTGGTGTCAGGGAGCAGGCAGCAAGGGAGGATATGCAGCCGAGTGAGGAGCAATTAACTCAGAACAGCATGGAAAAGGCTGGATTACGAAAAGATGCAGAAAAAGGTGGTTTTGTCGAAGCGAGTATTCGCGTCATGGTAGCGATTGCCGGAGCAAGCAAAAATCTTGATATTCGAGATTTTCAAGCCGCAGAAGACATTATTCATGAAAGCAGGAGATTAAGCGAAATCACCCCTGAGAAATATAAGCAGATAGTAAAAGAGCAGACGAAGATTTTGAGTGGCGCTCATCGTAACTCATTAACAACGTTGAATAAAATGCTAAAAACAGACGAAGATAAGAATAAAGTGTATGCCATTGCAGAACGTATGGCACACATCGACAAAAACTTTGGAGAAAATGAAAAAAGATTGCTGGAAATTATACGTCGGATTCTTTTTAAAAATGAGAAATAACAGGGACAGGCTTTTTCTCGTAAGGAGTTTGCTGTACAAGTGGGAGATCCGAGTATGAGAAGTCCGGCACTGAGCTACGGCGCCATCGTGGCTGGTAAATAAGCAGATCGGCATAACGGAGGGAAGAAGCACAACCCTGGGGTTAAGCTTCCTCCTGATAGATTATTGTTCGTAGTATTGCAGTCATATCTATTGGTACCGGTCATTCTTATGTTTTACGTAACGCATCAATCCTCACATCTGACACATTAGGGGGAAACGACATGATACGAGCATATGCAGCATTTGAGGCTGGAGGAGAGCTCAAGCCTTTTGAATATGATCCCGGGGAATTAGCACACAATGAGGTTGAAATAGATGTAGATTTCTGTGGAATCTGCCACTCAGACCTGAGTATGGTGGATAACGAGTGGGGCATCGCCCAGTACCCACTGGTACCCGGACATGAAGTCGTAGGGACGGTCGCTGCCAGGGGTGAAAATGTGCTCAATCTTGAGGTCGGCGACACGGTCGGCCTCGGCTGGCATGCCGGTTACTGCATGAGTTGCGGCAATTGCATGCAAGGCGACCACAACCTGTGCAGCAATGCAGAGGGAACTATAATCGGCCACCATGGCGGCTTTGCCGATAAGGTTCGTGCCCAGGCAGCAAGTGTCATTAAGCTGCCGGAGGGAATGGATCTGGAAAGTGCTGGACCGCTGTTTTGTGGTGGCATCACCGTCTTTAATCCACTGATCCAATTCGGCATTAAACCGACCGATAGTGTCGCGGTGATCGGCATTGGCGGTCTTGGGCACATGGCATTACAATTCTTTAACGCCTGGGGGTGTCAGGTAACTGCCTTCACTTCCAGTGAGGCCAAGACCAAGGAAGCTCTGGAACTGGGAGCGCACCGGATCATAAACTCCCGCGACTCGGAGGCCCTGGAGGCCGCGACTGGTCAGTTCGACCTGGTACTGTCTACGGTCAACGCGAAGATGGACTGGAATAAATATGTTGCAACATTGAAGACCCGAGGCCGGTTGCACCTTGTCGGGGCCACGCTTGAGCCGCTAGACCTGCAGCTATTTCCGCTGCTCATGGGGCAACGCTCTGTATCTGCTTCCCCAGTTGGGAGTCCTGCCAACATCGCCCGAATGTTGGAGTTTGCCGTCCGGCACGATATTCAACCGATTATTGAGAATTTCCAGTTTGACCAGATTAACGAAGCTTTTACCCACCTGCGCAGTGGTCGCGCCAGGTATCGAATTGTCCTGAGCAGAGAATAGTTTTCGGCGGATGCAGTCATGCTGCATCCGCCGTTGTTTGTTGCGAAAGCCTCACTTAATTCTCATTAATTTACATGTCCATGAAAATATCGTACATGGCATCCACTAAGCCATCGATCTGTTTTTTATTATGGAACAGATGGGTAGAGATTCGTAATGCGTAGGTTTGAGCGATATCTCCGATGTGCAGGAAGAAATTAGTAGAGCGAATTTGATAGCCGGTTTCTTCCTGGAGCCGGCTGACCAGCGTCGCTAGCAAATTACTGTCGGTGATGTCGTAGAAAGGATTAAATGAGGTCAGGCCTGTGGTGAACTCCGGGAGATCCGGTGCGAAGAAGGTGCCAGCGCCCCCGAATTTATCAGCCAGCTTTTGTTTCAGATAAGAACTCAGGCCGCAGACGTATGATTGGATACGATCCCGTCCGATCTCTTCCCACATGGCACAGGAATCCATTAAAGCTAAGTGCGCTGGAATATTGAGTTGGCCGCGATACTGTAGTGAGTAGGCTATATCAAACGTTCCTCGCACGTTACCATAAGGTGCCACGGCAAAGGTATACATGGATGAATTCTGGGTCCAGAATGTGGGGAGATTGTCTCCCTGGTTACGTAAATATAGAAAACCGGTACCGCCCGGACCACATTGCCACTTGTGTCCTGGAGCAGCATAAAAATCACAGCCCATATCATGGAAATCGAGTTCGAGCATGCCCGGGGCATGTGCACCATCCACTATTGATATCAGGCCGTTATCCCTGGCCAGCGTACACAACTCTTTGGCCGGAAGAAGTGTTCCGGTTTTATAGGTGATATGGCTAAAGAGGATTGCTTTTGTGTTGGGACCTATTTTCTTGGCAAAGGCCTGTACGAACTGCTCCTTGTCCGTTACGTTGAGTACAGGGATTTCCACTTCTGTCAGTATAACCCCGTAGCGGTCTTGAATCACATGAAGCGGTGAAAGTGCCCCAATGTGTTCATGGTGCGTGAAAAGAATCTCATCACCCTTGGAGAATTCCAGGCCATAAATAATAGCGTCAAGCCCATCCGTGGTGTTGCGCGATAGACAGATCTCATCGCCATTACAACCGAACTGCGGCGCCAGAATTTCACGGAGGGCTGTAAGCCCGAAACCTGCGCCCAATTCCGCCTCAAATGTTCGTGGATGCTGAGCAGCCAGCATGTTGTACTCGTTGTAGTTTCCTAGAACCTTCCGCGGCATGGAGCCCGTACTCCCGATGTTCATGTACGTTACTTTAGGGTCTAGAATGAACTGGTTTTTTACCCAGTCCCAGTAACCCGTTGCTTTTTTCGCATGGAACTTTGGTTTGTGGCGCGCCAGGGAAGCATCCGGGAAGCTCAAGCCAAGGGCGCTGCTCGCCGCGACCATACCGGTCATCTTTAGAAAGTTTCGTCTACTCAGTGCTGTTTTCTCGAATTCACGCATTGGTTTTTTCCTTTTCATTATTGTACGGGAGGTTAAATGATAAAGCTGATATTTAGAGCTTCTTCCCTCGCCTTGTTGGCAGTGGATTTCTCTTCGTCGAAAAGGTCAGAAGCTAATACGATACGTATCGGCTGAAAAGGCGGTCTTCTTCAGAAGAAAGAAATTTCCAAAGGTCCTCACCCCACTTATTGCGGGCCCCAATATCTTTTTGAATAGAATCATCCAGGATGGAACATATAGGCAAATGATCAAAAAATATTATCCTGACGTACAGATTTATTTTTCTGATTTTTTTCAGCAGCAAACAGCAAGATTAAGACGAGAGTAACGGTTTTTTCATGGCACATTCACAAAACTTATACCGCTGACACGGTAGCCAGCGGCGAAGAAGCCGTTACCTTTATTGGCGATAATGCTGTGGAGGTGTTGTTGTTGGATATGCTCATGGATCCGGGCATTGACGGTCTCGAGACCTACCAGCAGGTCGAAGCCATTCATCCCAGGCAAAAAGCGGTGGTTGCGAGCGGATTTTCGGAAACCAGTCGTGTTAAAAGCCGCCATTGATCTTGGTGCCAATGGATACGTGCGTAAACCGTATACACTCGAAACACTCGGAATTGCCTTGCGCAGAGCCTTGGACTCTAACGGATGATATTCTGGGTGCTCGTTTTGGCCAAAGCCTCCCGCGCCTCTTCTCTTGTTTCATAGATGTGCGGCGCGACATTTCGTTTCTGTAAGGCATCCCCCAGCTTCATCCGCAGGAAGGTGCTGGTGGTGTAACGGGTGACTCCGGTATAATAGGTATCCATCAGACGCCGGACCATGGTCGTATATTCGTCGATGATTTGCGGGTAAATGATGAAATTGTCGTAATTGACGATGGCAAATACCTTTTTGCCAAGAGGTCGGAGGATATTAGCGACGGCTTCCTCAATATCTTTTACGTCTCCACTGTTTTTCACCAGGTAATTTTCAAAATTGACATAAAAGATATCTTCTTCCGGATGATAGGTTATCCGTTCTTCCAGGGTTAAATTCAAGAGATCTTCTGTCAGTCCAATTGGTTCATCTCGGAAAATTCTTGCATCCATGATACGGGGTTCTTTTGGTATGATCGGGGAAAAATCCATCTGCGCAAGGATCTCTTTTTCCAGATCAATTCCCGGAGCGATTTCCAGCAGTTCCATGCCGGCTCCGGTGAGTCGGAATACACATCTTTCGGTGATATACAGCACTTCCTGGCCTTTTTGTACCGCGTATTCCCCGCTGAAAGTGACATGCTCCACCTGATCCACGAATTTTCTTACTTTTCCTTCCTGTTCTATGCAAAGTTTTTCTTCTTTGACAGAAACCTTCAGCCCTCCTGCCGTAAAGGTACCCACAAAAATCACTTTTTTGGCATTCTGACTGATATTGATAAATCCTCCGGCCCCGGCAAGCCGGGGACCGAACTTACTCACATTGAGATTTCCCTGTTTATCGGTCTGAGCAAGTCCCAGAAATGCCAGATCAAGTCCGCCACCGTCATAAAAGTCAAACTGGCTGGGCTGGTCAATGATCGCCTCTGTATTGCTGGCGGCTCCGAAATTCAGTCCGCCCGCAGGCAGTCCACCAATGACCCCCGGCTCTGCCGTCAAGGTCAGGAACTCCAGAATTTTCTCTTCATTTGCCACACTGGCAATGCCTTCGGGCATACCGATGCCCAGATTGACCACACTGTTGGCTTTTAATTCAAAAGCCGCCCGTCGGGCGATAATCTTTCTGTCGCTCATTTTCATGGGGACAACAGACTGCATGGGAACCCGGATTTCATTGCTGAATGCCGGACTATAGGCTTCGCCAAAGGTCTGCCAGTGATTTTCGGGTCTGGATACCACAATACAGTCTGTTAATATGCCCGGAATTTTTACCTGCCGGGGATTGAGGCTTCCCCTATCTGCAATACGCTCTACCTGCACAATGACAAAACCGCCCGAATTTCTGGCGGCTGTGGCAATGGCCAGGGCTTCCAGAATCAAGGCTTCTTTTTCCATGGTGACATTCCCGTCCGTATCCGCAGTGGTTCCCCGAAGGATAGCCACATTGATGGGCAGGGTTTTATAGGCCAGGTAGTCCTGATCGTCAAAACGGATGAGCTCTACAATATCATCATGGGTAATAGCATTGATTTTTCCACCGTCTATTCTGGGGTCTACAAAAGTACCCAGGCCGACGGAAGTAATAGTTCTGGGTTTATGTGCGGCAATATCGCGGAACATATGGGAAATCACCCCCTGGGGCAGATTATAGGCTTCGATCTTATTCTCTATAGCCAGTTTCTGGAGTTTGGGAACCAAGCCCCAGTGCCCTCCGATCACCCGGCGAATCAACCCTTCATGTCCCAGGTGATTCAGACCTCTATCTGCACCGTCTCCCTGGCCGGCAGCGTACAACAGGGTCAGATCTCTGGGGTGCCCATTTTCCAGAAAATACTCTTCCAACCGGATCGCGATTTCTTCCGCAAAACCGATCCCTACAAAACCGCCGGTGGCCACAGTATCTCCATCCCGTATTATCCGGACCGCCTCTTCCGCTGAAACCACTTTTCCTTTTTTCATCCGCATGGGAGTCAGGGAAGAAAGCATGGGATGCTGCATAGGCTGTTTTTTTTCTCTTTCTGTCATAACTGCTCTCCTTTCTGACGGTTTAGACAATGAGGTGTTTTACGCAAGTTTCGTGTCAAGTGGTGCAATGGGTGCAGAATCAATAGCAATGTAGCGCCTTGATGAAGGGTCTTTTCAACCACACAGCCAGATTATATAGGGGGCGTCTGGCACATCAGTACGTTGATGTCTCTGTGGAACTGTATCAATACATGTACTCTTGCCATTATTTGGGTTTTTTCAATGTTGATGGCGTGATACCAATTTTTCATTTTCAGAACTCTTCGCCAGCCAACCACATATATGCGAAAGGAGCCGCGCCTGGTAGATTGCATGTTTTTTCTAACTGGAGCCGTCGTGCAACCGTTATGGCACAGAAATGAAAACCAGTTGGTTGAGGTCGTTTTGCCGGTCATAACTGCGGTACGCAAAAAAAATCTCGTTTGTTAATCCTGCTCTTCTATCTTGATGCGGCTGGAGATACATCCATGGCATGAACCTGAACGACAGCGGGCTGCATCGGAGAGGGAAATGACTCCAATGATTGCATTATTATTGCCTTCATGGACAAACAATCTGTGGACATCGGTCAAGATCATCTTTTTTATAGCCTCTTCCACCAGTGTATCCGTAACGCAGGAGTGGACAGGAGTAGACATAACAGTATCTGCTGTTACAGAAGCAGTGACACCATGCTTATAGGTGAGGGCAAGATCTGTTTTGGATATTACTCCAACTGGTAGATTGTTCGTATCGGTGATCAGCATGGCACCGAACCTATACGCCGAGAGTGCGTCCATCACTGTGTTGAGTGTTTTGTCCGTGGAAACGCTTGTCACTCCCTTTGTCATGATATCTCTGACCTTGAACCGGTGGATGGGATCAATTTCGTTGGCGTGCCTTTTTCGATTATGGTGGCTGTATTCACACTGATGGCAATATTGGTAAAGAAGCCCAACAATATCAGGATATGCCAGGGCTCCTACAAGATCCGCTGATTGGTCGTCGGTAACATAGAGGCGGTATACTTTGTTGCTGCGCATCTGTTCTAGAGCCGTTTCCAGAGAGTCTGTTGCCTTACAAAAAAGAGGGGGAGACACCATGATATACTCGAGGGGAGAGTCAATCGGCAAGCCTGCATAAAAGGCTCCCATGATATCGGTTTTAGATACCACACCTGTGGGCTGTAGCTGGGAATCAACGACGAGGAGCGCGTTTATCTTATGTTTTATGATGATATTGATGCCATGGTCAATGGTTTTGTGTTGATCAAGGATAATGATCTGTCGGCGCATAGCTCTGCTTACAGTGAGATTCCGGAGGGTGTTGTTCTGTATCATAACGCGCTCAGATTGCAAATATGATTGGTGAATGGTGTGCAACGAAAAGAGTCTTTGTCACTTGAGGTCGAGAGGGACCGAGCTTGTCCGGCTCAATCACCGATTCGTTCCAGTAAGTGATTGAACAGGTCTGAAATATAGACAATACCAATGATGCACTGGTCTTCTATTACTGGTAACCTGCGGATGTGTTTTTTTATCATTATATCCAGGATCATGAACAAATCAACATTTGGGCCGATGGTAATTACCTCTGGTGTCATGATATCACCAACCAGAATCGATTTGATACGACTGCCAGCAGTATCGATCAATCCAGCGACGTCGATATCCTCCATGGTGCCCCAGACCTGAATGTGTTTTGGTCGCATATAAAGCAAAATGTCGTACATTGAAAGCATGCCGGCCAAGTGACGATCTTTGTCGGTGACGATAATGCCGAACAACCGTCGCCCATGTTGCCGGGAGGACTCACGAAAGATTCTGATAGCCTCGGTGATCGGTGCTTCTGGAAGTAGAGTAGGAAAGTCGGTGGTCATGATGCTGGCAGCTGTTAATTGCATTGTCTGTCTCCCCATCGGCTAAAAATACAGTTAAATATCTACATCAAATGCGCAGAGACCGCATTCGCTGAGATCAGGGGTGGAAATATAAGTCAGTCTTCGACCTAACTGGTAAGAAGCTTATTGCAGTAGCCATCATTCCAATGTAACCTTTATTCTTGACTCACTAAATAGATTAAATTATCGTTGTGGGAATGTTTCTTAACGCTTAACGCTTAACTCAACAAGGAGGATGCAAATGGCCGATCCAAAAGACATGTATCAATGCCAAGTGAGTAACTGTGGATATGTTTATGATCCTGACAAGGGAGATAAAAAAGGTAAGATTCCCGCTGGAACTGCTTTTAAAGATATTCCCGACGATTGGGTATGCCCCTCTTGTGGGTCCTCTAAAAAAACGTTTAGGCCTCTGGCCGGACCCGGTTCCGTAATAGCGGAAGGTATTTAAAATTCTTCCGAATAAAAAGAACGATTTTGTAATTCCGTTGTCTTGTATTAGAAAAGGCCGAACAGCACCTCTGCTGTTTGGTCTTTTTATTTATATGGAATCGTATTTACCAGAACCAGCCCCGAGTTGGGATATCTGCAAGAATGCCCGTATGGGCTATCCGACAACTCTACCAATATTTCGACTTGAAACAACCACGTTTTTTTGCCTGCTCAATTATCAAAATATTGATAATTGAGTCTTTGTGGTTACCAATTCAAGCAGCTTCATTCCTTTATATGAATTTCCTTTCGTATTGAGTTTTGGGCTCCACACTGCAATACTAAATTTCCCTGGATGAATTGCAACTATACCGCCTCCGACACCACTCTTTCCAGGCAAACCTGTTCTGAAAGCGAATTCACCAGCTTCGTCATAAAAACCGCACATTTGCATGATTGAATTGATTCTTTTCGTGCGCTTTGGGCTAATAATGAGTTCATTTACGACTGGACTCACGCCACCTGCAGCTAAGAACAAAAAGGTTTGCGCCATTTCCTTGCAGGTCATTTCAATCGAGCATAAATTGAAATACACATCTAAAACAGCGTCTATGTCGTTGTGAATATTACCAAAATCTTTCATTAAATTGACAAGTGAATAATTTCTATAGCCACATTTCATTTCTGACTCAGCTGTCCTTGGACAATAGTCAATACTCAAAATACCGGTAATTGCTCTAATAAATTCCAGTAATTGGTGTTTCGGATTGTCTAAATAGTCAACCAGAATATCGCAAATAACAATTGCTCCGGCATTGATAAGTGGATTGCGGGGAATGCCTTTTTCATATTCCAGTTGTACTAATGAGTTAAAAGCAGAACCAGATGGTTCAACGCCTACTCGATCCCAGACTTTATCTCCCACCATTTTTAATGCCAATGTCAGGGACAATACTTTTGAGATACTTTGAATAGAGAACTTTTCATCAGAATCACCAAAATAAAAGTGATCGTTTTCAATGGTCGTAAGGTGGGCGCCAATTTTTCTAGAATCCACATTACGCAATTCGGGAATATAAGCGGCGACCTCACCGGGGTCATCGATTCCCTTGAGTTCAGCGGCAATCTCACAAAAGATTTTTTGATAATTGATAGTATTCATCACCGGGTTATTACTACTTTGTAACAATTTGTACTACTCATAGGGGATAGGGGATAGGGGAGATACGGTACTGGCACCAAAGGATTCACGTCCAGGCACCAGCTCGATAGTGACAACAAAATTTCAGGGTTCATCAATTCGGCACTGCAAACACGAAGAATGAACATTCTCCTGATTCAAGGTTATGTCGTTGTTGTCAACATTAACAAATCTGATAGTGTTAATAGAGCTCTGTGCGCTATTGCAACTTAGTTCTCAGCATTGCCGCTGTCGATGATGCAGAAACTTGTGTCATGCATCCCTACATCTTCGG
>CBDTUM010000129.1:0-12427 GCA_965363495.1 uncultured Desulfopila sp. | reverse complement strand
AAGCATTGCGGGATAAGTTCATTCACGAAATAATTTTCTTGCGAAAAGCGCAAGAAAATTATTTCTAATTCACTAAAAACCATGCCGCTCAGCCAGCTTCTCAAACATATTGGCCAAACCGGTTCCCAGAAAATAAGTTGAGTCAATGCCCAGGTTAACATCCACGCTTTTATCGAAAAACAGGTTCAGGCTGGATCCCAGCCCCTCCTCCGGTTTCCAGTAGCAGATCATAATCGGCACTAACGGGAAAGGGTATAAAACGACAGAGACATCGGACTCAAAGCGTTTTTCAACTTTTCTGCCATTGAACATATGGACAATGTCATCAAAAAAATCGGTGTATTTGTCAGCAAGTTGTTTTAAGACGTCTTCTCCCCTTTTCTTAAAAAGAGCATATTTTTCTTTGCCACCGTCAATCTCTCTGAAAGATATCCAATCACCGGAAACCGGAACGCCCTGGCAATGCAGTACATAATCCAAAAGCGGAATAATCACCCACGGAATAACATGCAGGTCGGTCGCAAATGTTCCGTCCTGACGGATGCCAATGTTTTTGCCAAGGATTGTGACCGTCAACACACTGCCATTCATCTGTGCCATAATTCGTTTAGCCGCAGATGCAAAATCGAGTTTGATTACTTCATCGATCAGCTCCGCAATATATTCTTCCTGCTTATCTTCCGGGCTGTTTTCAGCAGCGGTCTCACTTGTAAACCTTGCGATATCTGCACTCCCCAGATTAGGACATTCCTGAATCCTGCGTTTCCCCATATAGACGGCACCCGCAAACGCCAGACAGGTTTTTTCACCGCACTTTCTGCAATTGCTTTTATCGAGAATAGTAAAAATCTCCATCGCGTTTTTCGCAACAACCATCTGACAGCCTCCACATGCTTTATTCTGAGAACTGCGGCTTATTACCGCAGAATTACATTCACAGGTATACAATATATACCTTGGCGGAAAATTTGCCCAACCAGCACTTGACGAAGTTCAATAATTCGGAGTATCACTACACATCTTTTTTAATATTTTCGGGAATAATGTCTAGAACTGTATTCATTTTTTCTTTTTCTCTTTATCGAAAAAACCAGTAAGACCATCTATGAAAAGAACCATACATACGATTGCATCTTTTGCATGTCTCCAGGCAATTATTCTTGGCAATGCCCATTGGGTGTCAGCAGCTGCAAGTATAACGACAGAACAAAATCTACAACAACTTATTACAACCAGAAGTTGTCGGGGATGCAATCTTGCAGGACTCAACCTGACAAGGCTTGATCTCTCAGGTGTCGACGTAGAGGGAGCTGATTTATCACATACCAAACTCTCTTTAACCAACCTGTCTGGCGCAAATCTAAAAAACACCAGACTGAACAGCGCCGTTTTCGCAGGTACAGACCTTGCCGGAGCCGATTTACGCGGCGCTGAGCTGCAAGACACCTCCCTTGATAATGCTTACCTTGGGGGTGCAGTTTTTGACGACAAAGCAATACCCTCTCAAGCAGGCAGTCCGTCGCTCTCAGCGACTCCTCCTACGGCAGAAGTTGCTGTTTCCAACCTAGATGCCGAAGCTCTTACCGGGGGTACCCTCTCAGACAGCTGGTGGTCCCGTCAACCTAAGTCTAAGAAGATGCTCTACACCAATCTCACCGCCGCGACAGCTATTGGAATTTGGGGATTGACTACATGGGACTACGGTACAGCCGGCTTTACTATGGGGGATGAGGGGTGGTTTGGTCACGACACTAAATATGGTGGTGCAGACAAATTTGGCCATTTATGGTCAACTTATGCCTTCTCGGATGCACTGACCGGTCTCTATACGAGCTGGGGCTATGCCCCGGAGAAAGCAAATATATATGCCGCGCTTTCATCGTGGACTGTGCAATTCGCCATGGAATTAGGCGATGCGACCAGTTTAACTCAAGGTTTTTCCTGGGAGGATATGACCATGAACACTCTGGGGGCTCTGACCAGCGTGGTGATGCAAAGATACCCGGAACTGGATCGTAAAATCGACCTCAGGGTGGAGTATGTTTTTAATGTCCCTGTACAGGGTATATTCGATGATTACTCCAACCAGTATTACTCCATGGTACTGAAGCTCGATGGTTTTAATGCCCTTGAAAACACCTTTCTCAAGTATGTCGAATTCTCAGCAGGATACTATACCAGGGGATACGGCGAACCCGACGAAGAACAGACCAGATCGCTTTTCGCTGGCATCGGTTTCAACTTTTCCAGGCTACTCAATCAAAATGGGTGGGAGAAAACAGGTAAAGTCCTTGAATATATTCAAATTCCGTACACCGTACCCAAGGTTTCCTATGATTTTGATTGATTTCCTGGTGGCAAGATTTGTCAGAGACGATTATCTTATCTTCATTTAAACAAACAGATATCTGGTGCAATTGTAGTTATAACTTCCACAAAAATAATGTGGATTATCATGAACCCAAGGAGAAAGCTATGAAAGCAGTGATTTCAAAAGAGTGCATGGGCGACAGGAACTGCAATAAATTATGTCCAGAAGTGTTCGAATATGATGAAGACCAACTTCTTTCCATCGTCAAGTTTGACGAAATCCCCAAGCATCTTGAAGAGGTAGTGCGACAGGCTGCTGCCGAATGCGGTGCCAACGCGATCACCATAGAAGAATAGGATATCGACAATGACCGGTTTTCGTGACAGCAAAACAGCCAGGAATCTTCTTCTTTCGTATTCTGCCGAGACCCAGGCTCGAACCCGGTATAATTTTTTTGCGACCCAGGCCAGAGACGATGGGTATATCCAGATAGCCAATCTTTTTGACGAAACGGCCCATCAGGAATATGAACACGCCCTGCGCTTTTTTAAATTTTTCAATGGCGGCGAACTGGAAATTACCGGAAGATTTCCGGCGGGTGTCATTAAAGATACCCATGCTAATCTGATCAGCTCAGCGGAACTTGAGTTGTACGTTCACGATCAGCTGTACGATGTTTTTGCCAGGGAGGCCGAAGAAGAAGGTTTCCAACGGGCAGCAGATACCTTTCATGCCATAAATGTCTCTGAGAAAAATCACGAGTTAATGTTCCGAGCCCTTGCTGAAAACCTCGTTTCCGGTAGGGTTTTCAAGCGCAGTCAGCCTGTTACCTGGAAATGTCTCAGTTGCGGGTACCTCCACGAAGGCAATAGTCCACCGGATAAGTGCCCTGCCTGTGTGAAACCTCCCGGCTACTTTGAAGTACTGAAAAAGAACTGGTAATAACAGCCATTTCCAAGATGGCTAAGTAAAAAGTTTCATATACGAGGCGTATGATTTCTCTATCATTTCGGCGTATTTAAGTACGTCGTCATGATAGAAAATGCAACGAGCGAAGAAAGTGCCCTTGGGATACAATGAAGTAGATAAAGATTTTTATGCCCTTTGGGTAGTTTTTACAACGCCATCATAGAAGCGCGAGCACCTTCTCAATAGCTTTCTTGAGTTCCTTGCTATGGATCTTGCCTGCAAAATGGACTGGGCTTTTGCCATAGAGAGGATCCCAGCCGGCTGGATTGGCAGAGCAGTAAAACTGCGTTTCAAGACCAATCTTCCGCACCGCATCATCTGCTGGATGACCAACAAGCCGTTTTGCCACCTCCCAGGAGGCTCCACATGGCGCACCCCGAAGCACTTTTACTGCTGCTATTTTACCATCTTCAATCTCAACTTCAAATTCCGGCGCCCCGAAATGATCACCATAGTTACCGAGGCCTGCCAGACGAGGAAGGCCACAGCAGGTAGGTGGAGTGATCGCTTTTTTGCCAACTATTTTCTTCCCCGATGCAATGACCGGAATATCCTTTTTCGCACAGAGACCGGCAAGATCGGTTGATAAATCATTGTGCTTAAGAAAATCAAGCACCAGGTCACAACTGATATCGCCTGGAAGATATGCACGGGTATCATCGAGTACCGGCGGCAATATCGTATCAATATTTATTACTTCCAGCTCAAACAAATCTTTGCCGTACTGCCGCAAACCATTTATTTTTGTTTCACCGCTTCCGTTCTGCTGGAAGACAATGATCTTCTGTTTTGCTCTTTTATTCTCAGCTTTCACAATAACTTCCTCATATAAACTCTGTCAAATATCGAGACGCACCCAACGAGTACAGTACCTGTAGGCCGCTTCAAGAAGTTTCTTTCTGTTTGCTGAACCATAGGCCAGGACCTGAAAAATTCCATTTACAGTACGACAAAGCACTATTCCGCCGTCTAAGTCACTCGACTCCGTGCCGCAGGTGATAGTCAGGGGGCTGTCTACCTCGACAATCTCCAGTTCATCATCCTGATACTGGAAATAGGTTATTTGTGCCAGGGCGTGATATTCATGTTTGGAGCTGCCGCTGTCTTTTATGGTAAATGTTTTGATGAACCCAGCTTCCTGCAAGGCAATCTCAGGGACAATAATAACACTTTCACAGTCGGTTAATTTTTTTGCTGCAGATTCAATAATTATCGAAGTGTTCATCTTGTTTATACGCTCTCGGGTCAACGCATGATTTTTTCGTCATTTAACCAAGCAACATTTGCCAAGCAACCATTTTAATCATCATAAAAAATGGGAAGTTAAGCGCATCACAACTCAACTTCCCATGATGGTTCATTATGCCTTGTTATAGGTGACTATTAATCACTTTTTCTCGATTCGTACAGCACAGACCTTCGCTTCCATGATCTTACAAATTGGATCCATAGCATCACTGGTAAGCAGGTTGGCCGCCGCTTCTCTGTAGTGAAACGGAATAAAGACAACGTTCGGTGGCACAATTTTACTAACCCTTGCCTTGAGTTTAATAGAGCCTCGCCTGGAGCTGACCGTCAAAAACTCACCTTGAGCAACTCCGAGAACATCCGCATCGGCTGGATTGACCTCCACAAAAGCTTCCGGGGCTATCGTATTAAGCCCAGTAGACCTTCTGGTCATCGTCCCGGTATGATAATGGAACAATTCACGACCAGTGGTAAGTACGTAGGGATATTCTTTATCCGGCAGTTCGTCAGACGCAACAAACGGAACGGGTGTAAAGAGTGCCTTACCACCTTCTCTTGAAAAGCTTTCCTCAAACAAAAATTTTGTTCCGGGATGCTGTGCAGTTGGACATGGCCACTGCAGACTGTCTTCTTCCAGTCGGTCATAACTTATACCGGCAATACCAGGCCAGAGTGCAGCAGCCTCATCAAAGAGATCTGATGCATTCGGGGCTTTCTTGACATCCCCCTCCCCAGTTACGCGCTTATAAATCTGGTCGATAATATCCAGGTCGAGTTTTGCGGTCCCGGGAGATTTAATCGCTTTTCTTACCCGTTGTACCCGTCTTTCAGAGCTGGTAAAGGTACCTTCTTTTTCAGCAAAAGTGCTCCCGGGCAACACGACGTCAGCAAGTTCCGCCGTCTCCGTCATAAAAATATCCTGAACCACCAGGAAGTCCAAAGCCGAGAAAGCTTTCACCGAGTGAGTAGTATTTGGATCAGACAGAGCTGGGTTTTCACCAAAGACATACATGCCCTTAAGCGAACCATCGAGCATAGCTCCGGTCATTTCTGATGCTGTCAGCCCGATTTTGCCCGAAAGAGTTTTGCCCCAGGCTTTTTCAAATTTTTCCTTGATGGCCGGAACATCCACTTTCTGATAACCGGGATATACATTCGGTAAACTACCCATATCGCAGGCACCCTGAACATTATTCTGGCCTCTCAGAGGATTGACACCTGCTGCATATTTCCCCACATTACCTGTGACCATTGCCAGGTTGCCTACCGCACAGACATTATTGGTACCCATGACATGTTGAGTGATACCCATTGCGTAGTATATTCCGGCATTATGAGCAGAGGCGAAGATTCGCGCAGCTTTTTTAATGTCTTCTGCAGGAACACTGGTGATTTCTTCACCATATTCCGGAGTGAAACTTTCAAGAGACTTAACAAACTCTTCATATCCTTCAGTTCTGTTGGTTATAAACTTCTTATCCTCTAACTCTTCGGCAAGAATAACGTTCATAATCGAGTTCAAAAGAGTAGCATCGGTCCCTGGTCGGTGTCGCAACCAGAGGGTGGCAAACTTCACCAAGGGAATCTTGCGTGGATCAGCTACAATCAGTTTTGCACCATTTGCTACCGCCTCTTTCATCCGCAACGAGATAATCGGATGATTCTCTGTTGTATTGGACCCAATGACTAACATCGCTTCATTTTCAGCAATCTCGGCGACGGAGTTGGTCATTGCACCGGAACCAAATTTTGTGGCCAGACCGGCCACTGTTGCACTGTGTCAGTAACGAGCGCAGTGATCTACATTATTGGTCCCGATTCCTGCTCGAAAGAATTTCTGGAAAAGATAATTTTCCTCATTGGTACAACGGGCGGAACTGAGCCCGGCAAGGGCATCAGGACCGTTCTTATCCTTTATTTCGTTGAACTTTTGAGCAATGTGGTTAAGAGCTTCGTCCCAGGTGGCTTTTTCAAAATTGCCGCCCTTTTTTCTTCTGATAAGGGGGCTCGTCAATCGATCGGAATTGTTAATAAAATCAAAACCGAACCGTCCTTTGACACAGAGCCAGCCGCGATTATGGTTGTCCGATTTCGAGTCCACCCTGATAACCTGATCGCCGTGGCTGCGTAAGGTGAGATTGCAACCGCAGCCGCAGTAGGTACAGGTAGTGTCGGTGAATTTAACACCTTCCATACGGGGCTTGCCTGACCAGATGGCACCGGAGAGAGCACCAGTTGGGCAAACGGAAATACACTGACCGCAGAATACGCAGTCCAGATCATGACCGAACGGCGGGATAACTTTTGACTCAAAGCCCCTTTCAGAAAAACCGATTGCGCCAATGCCTTGTACCTCTTCACATACCCGAACACAGAGCCCACACATAACGCATTTGTTCTGTTCCCTGGTAACAAAGGGATTATGGTCGACACGGTTATGCTCACGCATTGCACCGGCAAAACGATTTTCACGAATGCCATACTGGTAAGCAAGTTCCTGCAATACACATTCTCCAGTGCCAATACAGGTCATACAGTCATTTGGGTGATCGGAAAGCAGGAGCTCTACTGTGGTTTTCCGCAACCTGTAGAGTCTCGCACTTTGAGTCTGCACTGACATACCAGCGGTGGCTGGCGTGGTACAGGAAGTTACAGGTTTAGGCATTCCTGCAATTTCTACAATGCAAAGACGGCAGGCGCCAAATGGCTTCAGCCTGTCATCATAACATAGCGTCGGAATTTTAATCCCCAACTGTTTAGCTGCCTCCAAGACAGTAGTGCCTAGAGCAACCTCAATCGATTTACCATCTATAGTAAGATTTATCATGGTTACTACTCCTTTAATACGGCGCTGAATTTACAGGCATCAAAACAGGATCCACATTGGATACAATGCTTATTATCAATCTTATGAGGCTGCTTTTTCTCTCCGGTAATGACGTTTACCGGACAAGCCCGTAAGCACATTCCGCAACCAACGCACATATCCTCACGAATAAAAAATGTCAGCAACTTATTACAAACTTTGGCTGGACATTTTTTGTTCTTGATATGGGCTTCATACTCATGACGGAAGTATTTAATAGTACTCAGTACTGGATTCGGTGCCGACATACCAAGACCGCAGAGACTGGAATCTCTTACGTCCTCGGCCAGCTCCTGCAAAAGCTCAATATCGCCTTCTTTGCCCTCTCCTTCGGTAATCCGGGTGAGGATCTCAAGCAGGCGCTTGGTGCCGATTCGACAGGGAACACATTTACCACACGATTCAGACTGGGTGAATTCCAGGAAAAACTTGGAAATATTGACCATACAGTCGGTTTCATCCAGGACAACCATACCACCCGAACCCATCATCGAACCAACCGCTGCCAATCCCTCATAGTCAACTGGCAGATCGATATGTTGTTGTGGAATACAGCCCCCAGACGGACCACCTGTCTGCACTGCCTTAAAAAGTCTGTCGCCCTCTATTCCACCACCTATGTTAAATATGATATCTTTGAGGGGTATCCCCATGGGCACTTCTATGAGACCAGTGTTCCTGATTTTTCCTGTCAGGGCAATAACCTTGGTTCCTTTACTTTTTTCCGAACCTATGGATGCAAACCAGGCAGCACCCTTATTGAGAATATGGGGTAAATTTGCTAAGGTCTCTACGTTATTGATAATAGTTGGTTTACCCCAAAGACCCTTATTGGCCGGGAACGGTGGTTTAGCTCGCGGCATCCCACGTTCGCCCTCAATGGAAGCGATCAGAGCAGTTTCCTCGCCGCAAACAAAAGCGCCGGCGCCAAGTTTGACCTTAATTTTAAAATTAAAATCCGTTCCGAAAAGACTTTCGCCTAAATAGCCTTTTTCCTTGGCGGCCTTTAAAGCCATATGAAGCCTGTCCACGGCAAGCGGATATTCCGCACGAATATAGACATAGCCGATACTGGCACCAATTGCGTAAGCACCAATGATCATCCCTTCGATGACGGCATGGGGATTTCCCTCAACGACCGAACGATCCATAAAGGCACCAGGGTCACCTTCGTCGGCATTACAGATGATATAATACTGGTCCGAATCATTGGCAGCACAAAAACCCCATTTCACCCCTGTTGGGAATCCACCGCCTCCTCGTCCACGCAAACCTGATTCTTTTACTGTGGCGATTACTTCCGCAGGAGTCATAGTCGTCAGGGCCTTTTCAGCAGCCTTATAGCCATCCACACCCAAATAATCATCAATAGATTCCGGGTCGATCTTACCTAAATCACCCAGAACTATCTTCGTTTGATTGTCATGGAAGGTATGGTAATCATCTCCGACCAGCCATTCCTTGACTGGCCTTCCTCCTACCACATGGTCCTGGATCAGCCGGCTCACCATATCGGGCTGAATATACTGATAGGTGGAAACTGCACCTGCCACATTTATATCGACAAGGACGTCACGGGCACAAAAACCACGACAACCTACCTTATGGAGTTTGCATTTCTCTTTGACAGTAGCGTTTTCGATGCCAGCAGCCTCGAATTGCCTGTTGAACTCCTCCATCACCATATCAGCACCAGCAGCGATGCCACCAGTACCCATGCACACATTGACAATTATTTCGCTGCTCATGGTTTATCCCTTATAATCTTTGAGACTCTTAACTATTTTACTTGGGGTTACCTTGCCAAGCACCTTTTGATTAATCAGTACAACCGGGGCAATACTGCAGGCACCCACACAGTTGACACGCTCAAGGGTAAATTGCATATCCTTGGTTGTATCCTGATCATCTTTTAGTTTAAGATCTTCGCGAACTTTAGCGATTACACGGGGTGCACCTTTGACGTGACAAACTGTTCCACAGCAGACGGTGACAATATTTTTACCACGCGGATTTTGATGAAACTGGGAATAAAAGGTAACAACTCCGTAAAACTTGGAAGGTGGAATATTGGTACGCTCGGCAAACCAGTTGACAGATTCTTCCTGTATATATCCGATTTTACTTTGTATTTCCTGTAATATTGTAATAATATTGTCTTCATTGGCAATACATTTGTCATATATTGCCTCCAGCGTTTCTGTCATCTGTTTTTCCATGCACATACCCCATAAATGATAATTATCCACTCCAGGCAGGTGGAATCGCCGGAGGAGTGTGGAGAAACTCTCGTTTCCCTTCTTCAAATGATCACTTCTTATCTAGTTACTTTGTCGTAAACTGGTTACGCAGTTACTCTCTTTACCCTTCTATATTTCATGGAGGTATACGAAAAAATTCGATATCTACCTTCAAAAAACGACTTAGTATAACTCAAAATCAATTTTGTTTCCAATATGATTAAAATTTATTGTTCACAAATTAATTTAATTGATTTTACTTTGCTGCTCAGCCGTTTGACAAGACTCAGACTAAGCGGTAAGTAACACATCCAGAATCCCTTTATTTTACAGCTTCAATTTGTTATAAACAGATACTATGCAGCAGACCCCATTGACCAATGAAAATTGCAGGAATTATGCCACAAATGACTTAAGCATTACTCTTTTTAAAAAGGGCAGTTCCACCTATAGTAAAATGAGTTTTCCGATACATTGCGGCATATACAGCGAAATCGAGACAAGAGATCTCATCTTTCAATTTAATCTCAACGGCGAAATACTTCGGGCAAGAAGCAAGGGGCGAGAGTGGGCGCACCCACATGAATGGCTGAAACGAACACCGGGTAATGACTGGGTTTATTATTCGACCGGAGGATACAACGGAGTTTTTGAAGCCACGGGCGAGTATTACCTGCCAAATTTCCAGTACCCGACTAACAGTATTCTGGGAGGTCACCCTTTTGCTCACGAGGAAATAACCCGCATATCCAACTCATGGCACCAATTTCTCCAGGAATTGCAGGCGCGCCAGAATGATTTACCGGAAATTTTCAGCAGGTTTCTCGACGAAGTTATTGCCAATAGTCCAGAGAGATTAGAACAGAAAGCGCAGCAGTTGCACGCAATCATCGGTGGACGTATTTCTGTGCTGCCACCTGATGCCAGGCATGTTGATTATAATATCATTCCACTGAAAATATCTGAGGGCTGTCTCTACAAGTGTGCCTTCTGCAAAGTGAAAAACGATACAATTTTCGCCGAAAAAAGCAATGCAGAGATTAGTTCACAGATCAGCCGCCTCAAACAACTCTACGGCCGCGATCTTGCCAATTACAATAGCCTTTTTCTCGGAGAACACGACGCCCTGCAGACCAGTTCCGAACGTATTCTATTTAGTATTGAGACAGCTTGTAAAAAATTCGATCTTGGCCATTCTTATACTGCAGGAACCAATGTTTTCCTCTTTGGTTCGGTCACCTCATTGTTGAATACACCAGACAATTTTTTTCAGCAGCTCGCCGAATCCCGCGTAATGACCTATATCAATATCGGTCTCGAATCGGCAGATCAAAAAACCCTGGACAAAATAGGCAAACCTCTTACGGAAAAGCTGGTGCAAGAGGCCTTTTGGCGCGGCCAGGATATAAACGATCGTTTTTCTTCCGTAGAAATAACTTCTAATTTTTTAATGGACGAGAACCTGCCGGAAAACCATTATAAAAAAATTCTCGAACTGATCAGGGAACAACAAGTGCATGTCAAACCCAAAGGCTCTATCTATTTTTCGCCTTTAACTTTTGATCGACCGTCGCGTAGCCGTTTGTTCGAGTTCAACCGGATAAAGATACAAAGCAGACTCCCGACATATCTCTATATAATTCAACGATATTAGTGAGATAGAAAAATATTTAATGAAGGAACGTATCTCGCTCTTTTTAGCGGGATCAATATAACAATTCGACAACGTATTACTGATTGGAGATCATATTATGCTCGATTCATCCCAGTTGAGAAAAGACATTCTGTCAGCACGCAACAACCTTACCCAACAAGAGATCAAGACGAAATCGATGGCCATTCAGCACCACCTGCTGGAGCTGGATCAGCTGCAGAAGCACCAGTCTATATTTGTCTATGTCAGTTTCAGAAGCGAAGTCGCGACCCTTTCGCTCATTGACACTCTGATCGACATGGGCAAAACCGTTATCGTACCGATAACCAGAATAAAAGAGAAAAGACTGGATGCCATTCGTATCACCAATCGATTGACCGATCTCATCCCGGGATATTGCAATATTCCCGAACCAAAAGAAGCACTCTGCACAACCGCCTTGGTTGCCCCGGAAGAAATCGAGACAATCATCCTGCCCGGTTCTGTTTTTGATGAAAGAGGCGGACGATTCGGCTATGGTGGCGGCTACTATGACCGATTCCTGGCCAAAGTCCCGACGGCGGCCCGAATCGGTCTTGCTTTCGAGCTGCAGATCATTAAAAAAGCGCCATTACAGGAACACGACGAGTTGCTTGATCTGGTCGTCACTGAGAGCCGGGTGATCCGTGGCAGTAGATGAAAAAAAAGCCCGCCTGAAATTAATAATTCCAGGGGGGCTATACAAGGTTCATTTCTTCCCTGCCAGGCTACAGCATACAGCAGTTATTTCACAGCACAGGTTTTAGGATCGACCTCAGCACCACAAGCAGAACACTTTGTTTTTTTGTCCGCTTCATCTGAGAATATTTCCCACTCTTTCCCACATTCCGGACATTTAACTTTCACTTCATTCAGAGTTTTATTACTTTCAAATCCCGGACAATGTTGATCTGTCATGTATGTCTCCTTTTTGGCAAAATTAACCGTTCTGCTACGTATTGACATCAACGCAGATTATACGTCGAAAATCGCAAAATGCCAGAAGAAGATAATTTTACCCTACATAAATAACACTGGTTCGGATATGTTTTTCGGCACATACAGCCAGCCTGGCCAGGTACTTACTCTCGGTCATTTAATTTTTGCAACAGCAGATCCCG
>CBDTUM010000128.1:0-12433 GCA_965363495.1 uncultured Desulfopila sp. | reverse complement strand
GCCACTCGTCGCCCACGTTTCATCACCTAATACCTACAGAGAAAAACTGTTCTAGTATTTAATGCAGCAACATCTTTCACGATATCCCCCCATTGTAGCAGCAAATTCTGATACAGAATTGAGCCATTAAAGAAATTTTACCGGAAAGTAATTTAAGGAATTGTGAATGTATAGGAAGAATTCTCGCGTATTTTTACAACCACCACAAAGTGTTAAACATAACAGCTTTATTCACCGTGAAAGACCGTTATGAAGGCACTGCCTGTTAAGGCTGTTACGCTATAGTATGCCAGGCTCGAATGTTACATGTTTGATGCAAAGATGTGACACCTTACTCCATATGGTAATTTAAAATACTCAACAATGCGTCATGAAATGAAAGAGGAAAAACAGGCGGATAGGCGACGCTTGCTCTGTCAGCAAAACATATAACATCATTTGCCCGACTTGAAGCTACCTACTGCTGTAACAGAAACGCTGTAACAGAAACTACGGCTTTCTATCCGCCCGAGAAATACGCTTCGGGTTACAGGTGCACGGTATGCTAGTGTTCGGCGATTTTTACTGAATTATGTTGGTGTCCGAACAACTCAATGTATATGTATTTTTCCCTTTGCGTTTAGATATATACATGGATTTGTCTGCGAGTCGCACCAGTTCTTCTGCTTCATCACTGTCGACCGGAAACAAAGAAATACCTATACTTGCGCCCACATTCACATTACCTGCTGTGAATTGATTGGACTTAGCAAGAGTGCTTAATAACTTTTCAGCAACTGTCTCCGCCTCTTTTGCGGAGTCAAGTTCACCAATAATAATTGCAAACTCATCTCCTCCAAGACGGGCAATAGTATCTGATTTTCTGAACGTCACATTCAGTAACTGAGCAATTTTACAAAGCAATTCGTCACCAGCTTCATGGCCGAGAGAGTCGTTAACATTTTTAAAGCCATCCAAGTCCATATAAACTATGCCAAACATTTGTTTATTTCTGCGACTCACCTCCAAAATCATGCTGAGCCGGTCGAAAAAGAGTCTTCGGTTGGGCAACTCTGTCAGAGGGTCGTAAAGTGCCATTTCTTTTAGTTGGGCCTGGTATATGTGTCTTTTGGTCACACCAAGGGCAATAATCCACGACCCGGCGGCTACAAACAGCAATATTCCTGCACCAAATGCAAGGGACTTCATCCGCAGTTTTTGGGAGTAAGAATTTAAACTCTCTGAAGGAACCAAGGAGACAAGGTGCCACCGGTATAAATTATGGGGGTTTGCAGCCTCATTTTCGTATATTGTTTTTCTAAAGCCAGTAGTGCGAACGGGGGATCCTTTTTTAAAAGGGTAAATCGTTTTGAAGGTAAATAATCCTTCAACATTAGTAATTTGCCCATTTTCTTTTACCCGAATTTCCTGCCAGATTTCTGGGTGCAAATTACCAAAGACCTGCTGTTTATCATTGAACATAAAGCCCCACGCCTGATTTGGAGTTGGACTGAATAACCAGTACCCATCTGAATTCAGCAGCATGGTTTGTCCTACTGAAACAGATTCCGATTCAAGAATTTTATTAAAGATGGTTTTGCCAAGGTAGTTGATCATGACAACTCCTCGTTTTTGATTGAATGAGTCAAAGACGGGGGTGCCAAAACGAATCATAGGTTTAAATGGCTGTTCAATAGTTCCGTTGTCGATATTAAGGTCAAAAGGAGACATAAAGATGGCCCCTTTTTCAAGCGCATAAGTGTCTTTAAAATAGTAGCGGTGTTGTTTCCACTGGAGTTTATCTTTGGCGACTTTTGCCGGAAAACCCTGGTTGTAATTTACCCTGACAATTTCTAAGCCACTCTTATCAATAAAACGTATTTGGTCATAAATTTTCTTTTGTTTTGCGGCGACAATATACTCCAAGGCAATCTTGTCAAGAGAGTCACTTTTTTTGTTTGTGAGGTATTCCTTTAGCTCATTTTGTTGACTAACAAAAAGCAAATCAGCAATGATCGAATCGAGGGTGTCTTCGATGAACAGACTTTGCAGTTCAATACCATAGGTCTCCTGAATTTTAAGGTTGCTCAAGTGAGTTCTGACCTCAGATCGGTAAAACACGATCATGCCCAGGGCGATAAGACCGCCGATTACCAGGAAAATAACAAAAAAGAGCCCCAGACTGTAGCGTATGCTGGTATTCGGGGTATTTTGACTCTTGAACAACATCACATTGCCTTTCATATTAAGGTGTTCTGTGTAACAGTTCATTCATAGACTTAGGACAAAATATGTACGCTAGTCAATGTACTTATCAGCATCTCGGTTATTTATTTGATGATGTGGCCAGTAGAACCCACAGCCGATAAAAAAGGGTTCACTCGTCTTGTTGGAGGCTCCAATTCTACCAGGTTTTGCTCTGCACGTTTTTGCCTTGTGAGTGCATAATAAATATAGCATAAAAAAGGAGAATGCCAAAAACATGAATGCGCAATGAGAATTGAGGGATCTATTTTCGTTAAGGTGCAAAGACTGGAGGGGCAAAGATGAGAGAACAGGAACTCCTTATGAAAAGCCCTTTTTTCTTTGACCAAGAGTTGATAGTCTGGTGGTGTGCCCGGTTAATCCTGGTTGATTAAAAACCAACCCTCCTATAAAGAGGGGGGAGCGAAAATGGCAGTACCTCATTGGTGTAACACCAATGAGGTACTGTAACAGAGTCGTGCGCTCTAGAGACTACACTCCAGGATTTTCTGGCTCACATCCAGTGTAATTTCTTCTTGTTCACCCAAAGAAGTCATGCCATGGAGCTGCAACTGCTCGAGAAGATGCGGGATACTGTCTTTGCCGATGCCGTAATCAGATAAGTGGGTTTTTACCTGCATCTGTTCAAAGAAATTACGGGTCTGTTCGATGGCCGCATCAATGCGCTGGTCACTGTCACCGTCCTTGATTCCCCAGACACGCTCAGCATATTGGAGTAGTTTTTCTCTTTTGTTCTCTTTACACACAGTCAACAGATGAGGCAGAACCACCGCAAGGGTCTGGGCATGATCCAGGCCATGCGCGGCAGTTATTTCATGGCCGATCATATGAGTGGCCCAGTCTTGTGGCACTCCAGCCCCGATCAATCCATTTAAAGCCAGCGTTGCAACCCACATCAGATTGGATCGTACTTCATAATCTTGTGGATCTTTAAGTGCCTTGGGCCCTTCTTCAATCAACGTCAACAGCAGACCTTCAGCGAATCGGTCCTGGACTTTTCCATTCACAGGATACGTCAAATATTGCTCGACAACATGCACAAAAGCATCAACCACACCATTGCTGATCTGTCGAGGCGGAAGCGTATAGGTTTTTTCAGGATCCAGCACAGAAAAGCGTGGAAACACAAACTTACTCAAAAAGGCTAGTTTCGCCTGCAATGATTTACGTGTCACGACGGCGCCGTTATTCATCTCCGACCCGGTAGCCGGCAGTGTCAATACCGAACCAAAAGGTAACGCCTTCTTGACTCCCTCCCCGTGTTTGACCAGAATGTCCCAGGGCTCACCTTCAAACACAGCAGCTGCTGCAATAAACTTTGTGCCATCTATGACAGAACCACCGCCAACGGCCAGCAGAAAATCAATGGAATTGGCATGTACCATATCCACTGCTTTCATCAGTGTTTCGTAACTGGGGTTGGGTTCTATGCCACCGAATTCGAATACTGTATGACCACTAAGGGCGGCAAGTACTTCGTCCAGCGTACCGCTCTTCTTAACGCTTCCGCCCCCATAGGTGATGAGCACTCGACTCTTCGTGGGGATTTTTCCTCCAATTTCGGCAATTTTTCCTTTACCAAAAAGTATTTGTGTAGGATTTTCAAAGTTAAAATCAAGCATACTAAAGACCTCCTAAGGTCAGTTAATGTTTCAATATATTTTTTCAACTACACGTTATAAGGACGTTATGGTGACCATAATGTCCTTATTTATTTCTGCGATGGTACTGTGTTGTTAACGGCGGAGAAGTTCAACAATGCGTAAGGCAGCAGCTTCTGAAGATGCAGGATTTTGACCTGTTACCAGGTTTTTGTCTATTGCAATATAACTTCCCCAATCTGCACCTTTGCTATACATGCCCCCATTCTGCTTGAGCATATCTTCTACTAAAAAAGGAACGACCTTGGTCAGTTGCACAGCTTCTTCTTCAGTGTTAGTGAAACCGGTTACCTTAATCCCTTTAACCAGAGGTTCTTTTTGAGCATTTTGGGCATGGCGCAGAACTCCGGGGGCATGGCAGACCAGTCCCAGGGGTTTGCCTTGCTCATAAAAAGCCTCAATCAGGGAAATAGAGTGCGTATCTTCAGCCAGATCCCAGAGAGGCCCGTGACCGCCAGGGTAAAAAACGGCATCATAGTCGTCAGGTCTGATCGAATCTAAACGAACCGTATTGGCAAGAGCCCGTTGCGCCTGCTCGTCTTTTCGAAAACGGGCGGTAGCCTCCGTCTGGGAATCAGGCGCATCACTTTTAGGATCGAGCGGGGGCTGTCCTCCTAGTGGGGAGGCTAAAGCAACTTCAAAGGACTGGTCTTTAAAGACGTAGTACGGGGAAGCAAATTCCTCCAACCAGAAACCGGTTTTTAGACCGGTATCACCAAGTTTGTCATGTGAGGTAAGAACCATTAAAATTTTCATCATTTCACCATATATTTCTAGCTTTTTACAGCTCGTTATTCACTTTGACGACCAGTTTTCCAAAATTTTGGCCTTCGAGCATACCTATAAATGCTTGCGGCGCATTCTCTAAGCCTGCAACTATCTGCTCCCGGTAATGTATTTTCCCGGTTGCCAGCATTTCTGCCATATTCCGGGCAAATTCATCATAGCGATGACCATAATCGTCAAAAATGATAAAACCCTGCACCTTAATGCGCTTGACTAAAATTGTGCCCATGAGAACCGATAAACGATCAGGACCATCTGGTAGTTTGGTCGCGTTATACCTTGAGACAAGGCCGCAGACTGGAATTCTTGCACCAACATTCAGCAATGGGAGGACCCCATCAAACACTTTTCCACCAACACTCTCGTAATAGATGTCAATTCCATCGGGGCAGGCTAATTTCAGCTTCTCGGCGAAATCGGCATCTTTGTGATCGAGACACTCATCAAAACCAAGAGTCTCTTTGGCATACCTACATTTTTCAGGCCCCCCGGCAACACCGACCACACGGCAACCCTTTAACTTGCCGATCTGTCCTACAGTAGCCCCAACCGGACCAGTCGCAGCAGCGACCACCAGGGTATCACCTGACTTTGGTTGGCCAATGTCTAACAGCCCCATGTACGCTGTAAATCCCGGCATTCCCAAAACACCCAGGGCAAATGATGGATTTTCCGGATTTTCACCCAACTTAGTGAGACCAGAACCATCCGACACGGCATAGAGCTGCCAGCCGTTGTAGGCCAAAACCCATTCACCTTTTGCAAAATCAGGGTTGCGGGAGGCTTCAACTTGACAAACAGTACCACCCACCATTACAGCATCGATCTCCACAGGGGGGGCGTAAGATGGCGCATCGCTCATCCGGCCACGCATATACGGATCAAGCGACAGGTAGATACTGCGCAACAATACCTCTCCTTCCCCCGGCACTGGTGCGGCAATTTCTTCCATCCGGAAGTTGTCTGCCACCGGTGCACCCTTCGGGCGGGAAGCAAGCACAATACGACTATTTCTATTTTTATTTTGTTCCATTATATTTTCACCTTTTTGGAATTGTATATTTTGCAGTTGGTTCCACGGCTGGTAACCATGTAGCACATGGGAACCAGGGGAATTCCCCCCGAAAAGCCCATAGCTCCGCTTTATGTCACGCTATTACTCGTCAAAATTGAGGTAGTTATTTGCAGAGCCTGCTGCAGGCCGTTGTCATTTCGCTGCAATTTACTCATCAGTGTTGCCCCGAGCCACATGTTATACAGCAGCTCCGCGGTCGTGCCTGCATCAACTTCAACTATTGAGCCATCATCAATACCTGCTGCGATGCACTGTGCTATTCGTTGAACGACCAGCGAAGATCCATTCAGCAAAGCAAGACGCATCGGTTCGGAAAGATCCGCCACTTCAGCACTTAACTTGACAACCAGACACTTTTGGTCAACACAGGAATCGGATTGCGTTGCAACCCAGCGTTGCCAATATTCCATCAGGCGGTTGTAGGCAGAACCCGCTCGTAGTTCTAAAATAGTATCAAGAGCAGCAAGATATTCTCTGAAATAACTCCTGATTAATTCCTCACCAAATTGTTCTTTAGACTTAAAATAGTAATAAAAAGAACCTTTAGGGACTCCGGCAGATTGGAGAATTTCTGCCAACCCCATGCTGGAGAAACCTTTGCTGACAATAAGTTTATAGCCGGTATCTAAAATGTGCTGACGCGTTTCTTGGGTATCTTTCTTCATGGCTGCAACTGTAAGACATAATAGACCGGTCGTCTAGTCGCTTCACCAATTATTTTCAAAACACCTTTGCCGGCAAAAAATTGTCTAAAATAACGCAGAGGAACAGGGATATAAGCCGCAATCAGCCTTCTTACTGACAACCGACAACGGCTTCTTTGTGCGGAGACGTCTCCCCCCTGGATGACCGATTCACAGCGGATCCCGGGGGGCGTGAAGCGTGAGTTATGAATGCATTACTTTTTTTAAATTTTCATCTAAAGCCGACAAAAACTCCTCGGTGGTAAGGTAGTTTTGCTCTGCACCAACGAGCAATGCCAGATCTTTAGTCATAGAACCTGATTCAACCGTTTCCACACATACACGTTCAAGAGTCTCGGCAAATTGAGTCACCTCCGGGGTCCCATCAAATTTTCCCCGATAAGCGATGCCCCTGGTCCAGGCAAAGATAGAAGCAATGGGATTGGTTGAGGTGGCTTTACCTTGCTGATGCGCCCGGTAATGCCGGGTGACAGTACCATGGGCAGCTTCAGACTCCACGGTTTTACCATCGTCTGTCATCAGAACTGAGGTCATAAGGCCAAGGGAACCGTACCCCTGGGCAACCGTATCCGATTGCACATCACCATCGTAATTTTTACAGGCCCAGACAAATCCGCCCTCCCATTTCATGACGGCTGCGACCATGTCATCGATTAAACGATGCTCATAGGTGATACCTGCCTCGGCAAATTTGGCAGCAAACTCAGCATCAAAGACTTCCTCGAAGAGATTCTTGAAGCGACCGTCATATATTTTTAGGATGGTGTTTTTAGTCGACAGATACAACGGCCAGCCGAGGTCTAAGGCGTAAGTCATGCAGGACCTGGCAAACCCGCGAATCGAGTCATCGAGATTGTACATCCCCATGGCACAGCCGGCGCTGGGAAAATCAAAAACTTTATATTCTACAGGTGCGCTGCCATCTGCCGGCTCAAACTTCATGGTCAGTTTACCTGCTCCTGGAACGAGGAAATCCGTTGCCCGATATTGATCACCAAAGGCATGTCGACCGATAACAATGGGTTTTGTCCAGCTTGGAACGAGTTTGGGTATATTTCCACAGATAATAGGTTGCCGGAATACCGTTCCGCCGATGATGTTCCTGATGGTCCCATTAGGGGAACGCCACATTTGCTTAAGATCAAACTCCTTAACCCTTGCCTCATCTGGGGTGATGGTGGCACATTTGACCCCCACCCCGTACTGCTTGATAGCATTGGCAGCATCAACGGTAATTCGGTCGTCAGTTTCATCCCGCTTCTGTATTGACAGATCATAGTATTTCAGATCCACGTCAAGATACGGAAGTATCAACTGGTCCTTGATGAATTTCCAGATAATTCTGGTCATCTCATCACCATCAAGCTCAACAATGGGATTTTTCACAACTATTTTCTTCACTTTTCACCTCTTGTTATAGTGACTCATTTAAACCGCGTCTCTCTTATCGGGGTAAATATACACCAAGACAAGGATGAACAGGTATAAATTATTGTTTCGTACCGTACAGGATTATTTTTCTTGTTTTGTTGCAAACAAAACAATTTATCTCGAGGTACTTACACCTCTTCTTCGATTGTTGTCCTGGCTCATCGGCGAGGTATTTTGTGCAACACCCCCAGCCCTCGCGCTTGACACAGAAAAAACTCTTCTGCTGCAATTGGTATGGTTATGATGGTACGTTTTCTGGCCAGAGAAACTGTGGTTATCCTTGTTGGCATTGTCACAGATGTGGTCGGGCTCGAGAAAAATTTTGTTCTATGCGGGGTGATCAGTCTGGCCGATATTCCTCTCTGGTGATGAGCCTTGGACCTATAAAAACATAGAGAGAAGGTCACCAGGTTCCACTACCCCCCATTACGTCCTGTATTTTCCAGCCAATGCCGATATGCACGTTGCAGTTCTTTTTCTACTTCTGGTGAAAAACATGAAAAGAAGACTGTGGTAATTTCTCTATTTTCTGTGAGGAATTTACCTACTTCATTTATGGCAATAGTGCAGGCTTCAGGTAAGGGGAAACCATATACTCCGCAACTGATTGCCGGAAATGCAATTGTTTTGACCCCATTACCAATAGCGCAAAGCAAGCTCTGTCGATAACATGATGCCAGCAAAGATCTCTCATTATTGCTGCCACCCTGCCATACAGGGCCAACCGTATGAATCACAAATTTTGCTGGAAGATTATATCCACCGGTTATTTTTGCCTCACCAGTAGAACAACCATGCAGACTTCGACACTCATCTAATAATTTCGGTCCTGCAGCTCTATGTATCGCACCATCAACACCACCGCCACCCAAAAGCCCTCTGTTTGCAGCATTTACAATTGCATCGACTTGCAACTGGGTAATATCCGTACGAACAATCTGAATACGTTCCATTGTTTATCCTCTCTCATGCAATTTCGACCTCTCACACCTTATCTCGGGGAAAATAGGTTGTCTGCTTTGACGACACCTTTGTCTTTCTACACCTCATGTACTTTATAGTATAAGGCGTCATTCTTTCCGGTGGCTGCCAGGTATCATTTCCAGGCACACGATACCTGGCAGCTACTGCATTCAGTGAACGTATTGTTTCGCGTATGCTGCGTCATCATACATGGATTTTCCGTACACTTCTTTGCCGTAGTTACCAATTATTGCCTGGCCTTCAGGGGAACCTATAAAATCGATAAATTTCGAGGCGGCAGGCTGGCCTTTCGTTGCACCTGACGGTTGACACAAGCCGTGGTAGGTATTGATCAGCAGAGCATCACCCTTAAAGAGGATTTTCAGCTCCGGCATGTCTTTTTGAGCAGCGACCCAGGTGGAGGAGTCTGTCATAAAATACCCTTTGCTGTCGTTGGCTTTCTGCAGAGTCGCCATCATGAAATCTTTGGTGATAACATACCATGCACCTTCCGGAACGATTCCGGCAAGTTTCCAGATACTCAGCTCTTTTTTATGCGTGCCCGAATTATCTCCACGGGAAAGAAATGATGACTTATGTGCAGCAATCCTGGAGTAGACATCAACTGCTGACCCGGCAGCGACGATACTTGCAGGGTCAGCCTTAGGACCGACAATATAAAATTCGTTGGATCCGATCAGGGTCCGCTTCATCGCCCAACCTTCAGCTATAGCCTTTTTTTCCCCAGCAGGAGCGTGCACGAGCACGAGGTCAACTTTTTTCTCCTGCAAAAGCTTCAGTGATTTTCCTGATCCTGCTTTTATCCAGCACATCGTCGTGCCGTTAACACTATTAAACTCATTTGCCAATTTTTCAAGCAAGCCGAGTTCTCCAGGGCTTCCGGTCGCCAGGGTAAAAAGATTGGCACCATGGCCATAGACTGCTGCACAATTTTCCTCTGCATAGGCTGTCAGCGCTAAAGTTACAGTCAGTACCACGGCCCCCAGTATGTTTATAACTTTCATCCTCATCTCCTTAAAATTATTGTATAAATACATTTTGCTTACATACCTGGTAAATCCAGTTCAAATTAAGTACTATAGTCCGTATTGTTTTCAACTCTTTGCGACAAACAGCGTAAAGAATGACAGGAACTTACCGAAAATTCCTTGTAAAACGTACCGGAAAAAGGTTATTCCAACGGTAATATTACGTTTTTTATTTGCCGACAAATGATGCGCTTGCTCTTTTTCTGGCGCATAAGACTCCTGTTGGGAATGACACACCTTTTTTAAATTTTAATTACTTTTTAAGAACTCCCTCTCATACATACAGTGAGCAGCGTACATGATCGATATCTGCCGGGTGGTGCTCTTTCTCTTTTGGGTCAACAGTCTTCCACCAATTGCTACTTTAATTTTTGGAGACCGATACAATCTTGCCCTGGACGGAGGGAAGTTATGGTTTGATGGACACCCGTTCTTCGGCAGTCACAAAACCATTCGGGGGATTACTGCGGGTGTGACGGGTGGTGCGCTGGCCTTCTCTTTCCTGGGAGTGGCCTGGCCGGTTGCCGGTATTGCTGCTCTTCTGGCCATGACCGGAGACCTTGTCTCCAGTTTCATCAAACGCAGGTCGACTCTTGCCAGCGGGGAAGAAGTAATTCTCCTCGATCAGATCTTTGAGTCCCTCCTGCCTTTGCTCTTTCTCAACCAGTATCTCTCGCTGGATCTACTGCAGAACATTGCTATCCTCCTTCTCTTTATCATTACTGCCCACTTCAGTTCTCGTCTGTGGCTGCATATTACCAGTCGTCCACTCCCGAAAAAGTATCCGCGCGTCATTCGCTCAAAAATTCGAATGCGTGAATGGCGAGCCTGCCATGAACCCCTTGCCAAATGGCAGACATGGTTCAATCTGACCAGTTTTCTCTCGGAACAGATTCTCTTAACCTGGTTTTTTAAGCTGACCGGCCTATATACCAGCGGCACCAAAAACGCCCTGGATATTAAAATTGTTGAAAAAACCTATTTTTTTAATGATTTACCCGCACCATTTGACGGTTTTCGCGTGCTGTTTCTCGCCGATTTACACCTTGATGGCCTGGAAGGCCTGGAACAAAAGGCAGCCGGATTGATAAAAGAGGTAGAGGTCGATCTTTGCTGTATCGGTGGAGATATTCGTATGAAAACCTATGGTCAGAGTGCGAAATGTATCAAAAAGTTGAAAAATCTGATGCAGAATGTGCGGTCTCGATCCGGAATTCTTGGCGTACTTGGCAATCACGACTGTATCGAAATGCTGCCGCAATGTGAAGAGGCTGGAATTATTATGCTGGTAAATGATTCCTGGCCTATCGAAAAAGATGATGCCAGGATCTGGATCATGGGGGTTGACGATCCACATTACTACAAACTCCATGATGCAAAGCAAGCGGCACAAGGGATCTCTGGTGAGGATTTTTCTATTTTTCTGGCCCACTCACCCGAGGCCTTTACAGACGCCGCAGAGGTTAACGCCAACCTTTACCTTTGCGGCCACACCCACGGTGGCCAGGTCTGCTGGAGGAACGGGACACCCATTTTAACGAATAGCAGAGCCCCCCGCTATACAGCGGTGGGAGAATGGCAGTATCAGAGCATGCAAGGGTATACAAGCCGTGGCCTGGGACCGTCGAGTATTCCAGTGCGCTTTAATTGCCCCGGCGAAATAACCATTATCACCCTCAAGAAAAAGTATTCGTAAAGCTGCCGAGGAAAAATGCACCGCAGGATACAGCGAGCAGTGCCAGCTTGTAGAATTACGGCATGCTATACAATTTCCTGATTGTCTCCGGTATCTTCCCTTTAGCGACCAATCGGTTCTTGGCACCGACCTCATAGAGCCCGAACCACTCTTCCGGATCCTGCCGTTCATGACGGATTGAATCGGTTGGATCCTCGCCGCTCTTCCACCACTCGTCCTGCAACTCAAAAAAAGAGATCCCGCAAAACTTCTCATTTCCCTTGGCGGTGCGGATGTCCTGCCAGATTGCAGTAAAGGCTTTTGGGACATCCTCCACCTTATGACCACCAAAACCAGGCACCCATGATTTTGGCTCAAAGGGTGACGTAGACAAGCCCACCTGGGTCACAAATATTGGTTTGTCAGTAGTCGCTGCCAGTTCTTCCAGATATCCCTGATAGCTCGTGCCGGTAACGGATCCGGGTGGCGAAGTACGCACTCCTCTTGCATAGGTGTAGACGTTCAGGCAAACCAGATCGCCCAGATCGGGATTCAGGGCATTTTCCTGAGGCACTTCGAGATCCGGCCTGTCGGTGATGGGGCCGATATGGGTCCAGCTGGTATGGCAATAGAGATGCCGCCGACCATAGCGGCTCAATTCGTATTCCATAGCCCCGTCAATCAGCCGAGCCAGAGCAATTTCCGTAGGTGTCCGGTTGCTGACAGTAAGATGTTTTCCTTTGTAGCTGCGCACTTCAGGATGGCGGGTATCCGTTCTGACTACGGCATCGGCCTGCAGTTCGTCGCCTATCGAAAAAAGGACCAGCCTGTCGGGCCGTCCAACT
>CBDTUM010000127.1:0-12595 GCA_965363495.1 uncultured Desulfopila sp. | reverse complement strand
CAAATGGACACAATGGAAGTGGATGAAGAACTACCGGGTTTGGGAGGCAAATCGTAAAGTATTCCTTTATCCGGAAAACTGGATAGAACCGGAATTGCGTGATGAAAAATCGCCATTTTTCAAGGAGCTGGAAAATGAGTTGATGCAAAACGATATCACTGGCGACTCAGCGGAACAGGCTTATCTGAATTATCTGGAGAAGCTGGACAAGGTGGCAAATCTGGAAATCAGGGCGATGACCAGCGAAACCAATGGCAACGAATCGGTGCTGCATGTCTTTGGCCGATCCCGCAGCAGTCTGGCGCCGGAATATTATTATCGACAACAGATCAACGAAGCAAGATGGACGGCATGGGAAAAAATCGAGCTGGATATCAATGCCAATCATTTGATTGCCGGAATTCACAATCGTCGGTTGCATTTGTTATGGCCCCAGTTCCTGGAAAAGGCTGATCAACCCGAATCGTTCCCCATTCCAACTCCCCAATCCACTCCGATTAACGCCAAACCGAATAAATATTGGGAAATCAGGCTCTTTTGGAGCGAGCTCAAAAAAGGCAAATGGACACCCAAGGTATTGTCCAACACAGCATATTCCATTTATCAATCCTCAACTGGTGGAGCAACTACAGAAAATATAACGTTTAAAGTTCGCAATAAGCCGTTTATAGACGCCAGGGTATTTTACACCACCAATCCAACAAGTACAGCTCCTCTTAGCCTGTACGGATTTCAGAAAACAGGAAAACAAATCGACTTGCAACTGGAACCTACAATTGAAAATCTGATAACCGGTCCCAATGGATTTTACTGCAACGATCTCATCAAAAACAACGCAAAGCTTTTGTATTTCTTTTATAATTCCTTTGAAGAAAGTGGAAAACCGCATCAAATTCCAGCCCACAAGGACGCTGAAAGCATTCAGTTGCTGACCAACCTGCTGTCGACTTCAAACATGGTAATCGATGCAAAAGCACAGGCTTTTGACAGTGAGGGCACATTCTTCTTCTGGGACACGCACAGAACGTATTTCATTGGCTTTTCCTGGTACCGCAATTATTTCTACAGTTCACAAACCTGGCAGTCTCAATTGGTTTCAGCCTTCAGGTTTTTTACTCATTACCATCCCTTCGTTGAACTTTTTATTAAGGAACTTAATATCAGGGGCATTAAGGGATTGTTGAATAGAAGGATTCAGGTCGACCCGGCAAGTCTGCCGGATAGCCCCCCGATCTTTAACTTTGCCGATTACCAACCAACTGCCAATGTTATAAAAAACTATACTCTTGCCGATGGCAGTCTGTCCTATCCCGTTGAAGACGTAGATTTTACGTATCTGGGGGCCTATTCCCCCTACAATTGGGAATTGTTTTTCCATGTGCCGTTCTTTATTGCCAATAAGTTAAGCACAAACCAGCGGTTCGAGGAAGCTCTGGAGTGGTTCCACTATGTTTTTGATCCCACCAGTACGGATGCGGCTACACCCGACCCTGAGACACCGCAACAGAAATACTGGATTACCAAACCCTTTTATGAAACTACCAAGGTAGATTACTACAAGCAGAAGATCGAGAATCTTCTGCTATCAATCGCTAAGGGAGAAACGGAATTTCTCGAACAGGTGAAGGAATGGCGGGACAATCCTTTTAATCCGCATCTCATTGCCAGAATGCGCACGGTAGCCTACCAGAAAAACGTACTCATCAAGTACATTCAAACGCTTATAGCCTGGGGCGATCAACTCTTCAGTCAGGATACAATCGAGACGATCAATGAAGCAACTCAGCTGTACATCCTGGCTGCTTCTATTCTGGGGCCGCGCCCCAAGAGCATTCCCAAGAAAGCTATTGCTCCAATCAAGACCTTTTATCAGTTGGAACAAGAGGGTATCGACGATTTTGGCAACGTGCTGAAACAGGTAGAAAATTTATTACCAAATGTCTCATCGGCAAATACCATGGGTAACGACAATCCCGAGTTGCCGCGCCTGAATGTCTTGTATTTCGGTATCCCGAATAATGAAAAGCTGCTTACCCTCTGGGATACGGTTGCTGACCGATTATTCAAAATCCGCCACTGCATGAATATTGAAGGTACAGTGCGTCAACTGCCATTGTTTGAGCCGCCGATAGACCCGGCACTCCTGATTAAGGCTGCTGCATCTGGTCTGGATATCGGTTCCGTACTCAACGACATGAACGCCCCAATGCCCTTATACCGTTTCAGCTTCATGATCCAGCGGGCACTGGAAATATGCAACGAGGTTAAGTCACTTGGCAATGCCATGTTGTCCGCCTTGGAAAAAAGGGATGCCGAGGGATTCGCGTTGTTACGATCCAGTCATGAATTAATCATGTTGGATCAGATACGAATGATAAAAGAAAAACAAATAAAAGAAGCACTTCATACGAAAGAGAGCCTGGAAGAATCAAGAAAGGTCATTGAAGAGAGGAGGATTTACTATCAGCAACTGATAAACGATGGCTGGAGTCTTGGAGAGATTATCAGCTTTTCTAGTTCAGGTGCCGCTTTTCTTGCTCAATTAGGTGCGACCGGTCTGGATGGATTGAAGGCAGCGCTCAGTCTCATACCCGATATGGATGCAGGGGGAAGTGGGTTTGGTGGCTCACCTGTCGTGACATTTACAATAGGTGGAACCCAATTTACTCTCAGTATCAGCGGCGCTTCAGATGTGCTCAAAGGTGCGGCAAATCTTTTACAGATGGGAGCAGGGATGGTTTCTACAGCAGCTGGATTTGAGAGGCGAGGCCAGGAATGGGATTTCCAAAAACGGCTTGCTGAGAAAGAACTGCCACAGATCGACAAGCAGATACTGGCCGCCGACATACGTTATCAGATTGCCTCGCAGGATTTGGCCAACCAGGACAAGCAAATCGACAATGCACAGAAAGAAGACGAATTTATGCACAATAAATTCACCAATCAGGAGTTATTTACCTGGATGATTACCCAACTCTCGACAGTGTATCTGCAAAGTTATCAACTAGCCTACGACATTGCCAAACGAGCAGAACGCTGTTTCCGTTATGAACTGGGATTAAGCGATTCACGTTATATCAAATTCGGTTATTGGGAGAGCTTGAAAAAAGGCTTGTTGTCCGGCGAAAAACTATTCTACGACCTCAAACTTTTAGAAACCGCCTACTATGAGCAAAATCGACGCGAATACGAATTAAACAAGCATATCTCTTTGACGCAAATCGATCCTGTTGCGCTCCTTAAGCTTCGCCAGAATGGAGAGTGTTTTGTCGATATACCGGAAACTGTGTTTGATATGGACTATCCGGGCCATTACTTCAGACGTTTAAAAACAGTCGGCCTTTCCATACCCTGTGTCGCCGGCCCATACACAACCATTGCCTGCACCCTGACACTGATCGGCAATCATCTGCGAAAAGATGCCGCGCTGTCCGGGGGAAAATATGAACGTGATACGACCAACGAGGACCCGCGTTTTCGGGACGAAATTGCTGCAATCCAATCTATCGCTACCAGCAGTGCACAAAATGACCACGGCATATTCGAGTTAAATTTCCGGGATGAGCGATATTTACCATTTGAAGGGGCAGGCGCTATCAGCACCTGGCAGATTAAACTCAACAAAGACTTCCCACAGTTCGATTTTTCGACAATCACCGATGTGATTATTCATTTAAGCTATACCGCCCGAGAGGGGGGGGGATTATTGAAGTCCGGTGCGATTGCCGAGTTCAATCAAAAGATGAACGATCTGGCCCTGGCTGAAAACAAAAGGGGGCTGTTCCGGGTTTACGACCTGAAGCAGGAATACTCGAACAGGTGGTATACGTTTCTGCATCCTGCCAATGCAGCCGAAGACCAGCAACTTATGCTTGACGATTTACCCGACAGGCTGCCATTTTTCACCAGACAGTTCAACACAAAGAAAGTCAAGCAGATCGAAGTGGTTGCGCTTGCAAAGAAGGCCGACGATACATTTATAGTACAGATATCACCATTGGGGACAGCAGTAACCGATTTATTGCCATTAGTTCAGGACCCTACGTATCACGGCTTGCATCGGGCATTTAAAGATCTGACCGGCAGTGAGGTTGATTTAAACAGCTGGACATTAAAGGTCCAGCTAGATGGTTCGGCTGATTTTAAATCGCTGCCTGCCGATGCGATCGAAGAACTTTTCCTCATTATTAACTACACCATTTCTTGATATGCTGACGGCAAAGGAAATTGAAAAACTTATCGATAGGATTGTGACGCATATTCAACCTCGAAAAGTCATTATTTTTGGGTCGTATGCAAAAGGCACTGCAACGATCAAAAGCGACCTGGATATGCTTGTTATCAAGGAGACGGACCTGCCGATGAAAAAACGGGGGAATATTTTGAAGCACATTGCTGGCAACTCCTTGATCCCCGTAGACATCCATATCTATACGCCGGAAGAGGTTGAGGAATATGGCCGGGAACAATTTTCATTTATTAATAGTATTCTTAAAACAGGAAAAACTGTATTTGAAAAATGATTATTGTTCGTGTTTGAGAGATCGTCAATCATAGACACCGAACCCTTCCATTTTTTTCTTAAAGCTACTTTAGACGGGAACTGAATCCGGTTCAGTTTACACGGTTAATGTTGCCACATCCGATGTGTCGTTTTTATAAGAAAAATCGAATGGTGAACAAAACAACTGTTAAGGTAGTCAACAAGGGTAAGATGCACGATACTGGCCTGCAATCAGTGTCGACTCTTCACTGATCCGGACGGTTTTATGGTGCATCATTGTGGCATTTGAAACAGCCTTTAAAGCCGGGATGGGTTGTAGGAGGAGCATCTGTTGGTTTATGCGGGTCATGGCATTCAAGGCATTGATCGTCGGTTTGGAGATCGATGTGTATCCCGGGAGTGCTCCTGATAGAGGGGCCATGCATGCCGAGGTAGTGGCGGTAAGCACATCCCGCAGATGAAAGGAGAAGAAGCAGGAAGAAAACTGTCAGAGTTTTGTTGGCATTCATGTTCTCGCCTCTATGCAACCGTCTTTTAAATAGATTCTACTGTTTGTCATTTCAATAAGTTCTGGGTCATGGGTGGCAATAATTAACGTTGAATGTTGGGAAACACAAAAAGAGAGCATATGTTCAATAAGGTTAAATCCCGTTGCCGAATCGAGACTTGAGGTCGGCTCATCTGCGAGTAACAGTGCTGGTTTATGGGCTATGGCTCGGGCAAAGCTGATTCTCTGGGTCTCGCCACCTGACAACTCACCAGGCATGGCTTTATCATAGCCTGAAAGCTCAAATGCAACCAATAACTCCTGAACCCTCGCCCTCTGTTTCTTACCTCGAATGTTATTGAGCTCCAGGGGGAATATCAGGTTTTCGGCGACTGTCAACCAGGGTATCAGGTTGGAAGCTTGAAAAACAAACCCAATTTCCTTACGCTGAAAGAAAGCACGATGCCTTGGACTGAGTGAACAGATATCTGTTCCCTTGTACAAAATCCTGCCGCTATCAGGTTTTTCCAACGCTCCTATACAGTTCAACAAGGTTGTTTTACCTGATCCCGATTTTCCTGCCAGAATGAAATTCTGGGACGCATCCACAGAAAAAGTTATATCGGAAATAGCCCTGACATGTCCTCGTCCTGATGAGTACTGTTTTGAGATGGCCAGAACCTCAATCATGGTTTAGACACTCCTCAAAATCTCAGCAGGGCTTTTACGGATTATGTAGAACGAAGGCCAGATTGCTGCACCTATCCCAAAGATAAACGCAAGTAACGGCGCAGCAAATATAGAAGCTGGAGTGAGTCGTGGATAAATGAACCCTGATACTGAAAAATACTGGTTGTGGGAGGTAAGAGCGCTTAGATCTATACCACTTTTGGAAAATACCATCACTGCAGCAACACCTGCAAGTACCCCAACAGTTGCGGCAATAACAATAAGCAGACCGATCTGGGTAGTTATAAATAGAGCCGTGTCAGTAGGCATAATGCCCATGGCCTTCATTATACCATGCTCCCGCAGGTTTCTCAGGGTGAAGATAAGAAACGCACATGAGATTCCAACAGAAACGATAGCAAAAACAAGGATCATCACAAGAGCCATGCAAACAAAATTCAGGTCGATCAATTGTTTGAGATCAGGCATAAATTCCGGCCAGTCTCTGAATTTCACCGTTGGCATGAGTTGTTGATATTGATGAAGAATATCTCCGGTAGCTATGCCATCATGCAAAAAAATGGCAATTGACACAGAACTGTCCAGTTCAGGAAAAACCTCTATTGGACAGAATGCCATTCCTTGATCAAGAAGTGAAAGACCTGTCTTATAAATACCTATCACGGAGAAGGTTTTCAGAGTTTCATCGGGATGTCGTCCGACATGAACGTTCCCGCCGACCTCTACCTTCAGTCTCTGGGCCGTTTCCTGATTAAGAAAAATACCATTGTCACCGTTGATGAGATAACGTCCTGAAACAGTTTTTTTCCAGAGGGCGGTACTCTTTTTTTCCTGCGAAGGATCGACGCCCATGAGCAAGATCGGCTCGTAGATATCGTTTGTCCACACAAGAAATCTCTGGTGTTTCCGGATGAGGATATTGTCGACCCCCTGCATTACCGGAATATCCGTACTGCGATTTGCTGAAAGTCCGCTCCCTGAAATATGGCCTGAGAAAAGACCTATGGAGTTACGGATCATCGCATCGTTGGTGCCAATAGCCAGGGAGGCAAGAAAAACAAGGGATGTTACTGCAGAGATGACCATGAATGTCAGGATAACCGTTGATCGCCAGGAACGCAGCAGGTTGAGAGAAGAAAGCTGAAGTATATACAGGTATCGCATAACTGCCCTTATTCATCCTGGTCCAGTCTAATGCCGATACGTTCGGCGATAAAGTTCATTGCCGGTTGAACAAGATATTGATGGTGATCGAAGAAAAGACTGCACATCCCACCTTTGAGAAAATGTAAAGCCTTTGATCTAATTTTGGCTGAAATGTGAGGATGATCAGCATAAAAATCTTCTGCAGAAGGTGCTGATATTCGTCGAGTTTCGAGTTCCTGCCAGACGTGAGGCAACTCCTCGTGAAAGATAACCGAAGCGACATAGTTATGGTGCTTTTCCTCCAAATCTGTGAACAAATCAACCATGTCATCCAGTATCTGGCAGCCCATACCAATGTTATAGAGGGATTCTTGAGCGATCAGGCCCGCCGGGCTGATGGTTTCCTCGAAAATATTTGGGATTGCCCATGTGCATTGAAACAGTATGCCCGTTTTAAAGTGATGAACCTTGGCAAGAATGTCTTCCGGAAGAAGTATTTCTTTGACCCCGCCTTCTTCAGCTGCTTCCTGTGCCCCACTCTGGAGCAGGGAGTGCAATGATGCAGTACTTGCCTGGTTCAATTTTTCCAAGGCCAGATTATGCGCCAGGCAATAATCGAGCAGAATTTTAAATAGGACTCGATCTGAAACCATAATATCCAGGACGGAGCGAAAAAGATGCGCCTGGGCCGGTAAATCAGTTTCAAGTGTTTTTTTATACTCATTGTCCAAGATATTGTCGCATCCAGTAACCATGCCCCGCAGACACTGATTGACAGAGGCATATAAAATTCGCCGATCTTCTGCTATTCCGGTTTTGTAATAGGAATACATGAACAGGGCTGAGAAGAAATTACGCTGCAGGGAAAACGTTTTCATATCGGGTTCGATAAGCTGGACTGTACTTCCATCCAGGATGGTTTTCGCAGTCTTCCAGTAGCACCTGAGTCCTTCCTGAAGCTCTGCTTCCAGCTTGGCTAAAGGTACAGGGAGGGAAATACCACCAAAAGCTGAGTCCACAACCGGTAATTGTGTCATTTCGTTGTCGCGAAAACAGCTATATAACCAAAATAGTGGGCGATCGTCCGAGGTGGTTGAAAGCCAGCTTCCTCAATCAGTTCCGGCAAGACTCCTCGTATGTTCTCTGCAATCTGCGGCTGCATAAAAAACCAGCGAGATACATGGGAAACAAGTGCTCCCATAAATGTTGTTGGTGTGTGCATGTCCGCAATAACAAGTTTTCCACCGGACTTCAGGACTCGAAAGGCCTCAGCAAGGCTTTGCTTTTTAAGATCAAGAGGTACATGGTGATAGAAGAGGCTGGAGACAACGCCATCAAACGATTCATCAGGAAAAATCAAATTTTCAGCAGCCATCGCTTCAAAGTGGCAATGACCGCTGCCTCTTTTTTTTCGTGCTACTTCAATCATTTTCCCCGCCGCATCTATACCTGTCACAGTACCACCATTTTCTGGCTGCAGTCGCTGAGCGATCATCTGGCACAATACACCTGTACCGCAGCCAATATCGAGAATCTTATCCGTTGGTTGGGGGGCCAGGGTGTCCAGAATAGTACGATCATACTCTGCCTGTTTGTTGAGCAGACAGATTGGCTCCAGAAGGTCATATATCGAAGCAGCATAATCAAGAGTTCGGCCGCGTGTCGGAATTGAGGGTATGCGCATAATTGTTTTAAACATCTTCGATGTTTCTTGGTTAACGTGTTATTCAGAAAACATTCTGCCACTGGAAGTTTATGAGGTATCCTATTGGGCCAATACCTGCGTGTTGCTCGCCACACACTTACTATAATAATCTTTTGACAGTTATAATAGTAATTATGATTTTCGACAATTAAATGTGTTCGATGGTTCAAAGAGTGTCTGTCGACTGTGGCTTCGATTTTTTTTACAACTCGAGAATAGAAAATCACTCTTCGTCAAGAACTACTGAACAAAATTATAAAATTAAGAATGGCAGGGCGAACGTCTCCCTTTCTCTTCTTCTCTTCGACTCAATGTCCCTACTGTCCTTTGCACCTATTCGCCGTCAAAAATATGCGTCTCAAATAATCGCGTCAGCTTCGTCGGTGTTCAGGAAACATTTTAACCAGACCAATTCTCCAAAGTAGTAGTATTGGCAAGTCAAATCTTCAAGCTTAGACTGCACGATCCTGCTTTGCTCCACAAAAGTGACTTCAGCAGTTCCGATAAGAATTGATATTTTTTGCTGGATTTTATGGGCATGGATTTGCTGCAGCAAGAGCGGGTTAAAGATCGGGGGAAGGAGATAAGCAATGTCAACCAAAGAAGGCGCCTCTGGTCAGGTGATCTCACTTCCGAAAGGCGGAGGGGCGTTACAGGGTATTGGCGAGAAATTCTCGCCCGATCTGCATACGGGCACCGGCAACTTCACCATACCTATCGCCCTGCCACCAGGCCGTAATGGTTTTCAGCCCCAGCTCAACATCGTCTATAGCACAGGCAACGGCAACGGGCCGCTTGGGCTCGGATGGAGTTTGAGCATTCCCGGCATCAGCCGCAAGACAGCCAAGGGCGTGGTTATTTTTGGCATACGCATTGTTTGAGCAATAAACCTTGCCATTGAGAATTTTGCGTTTTCCCTTTAGCCTAAATGATTGTCTCCTCACCACACTTAAATTTTCAAAACCGCAGGTTTTCGTTCAAATGCCCCGCTGGTCCGACATGCAGGGAAATTGGTTAAGAGACCCCTCCCCTGCCAGCCAATTTATGTACTATTACTGTACTCCTCATACATCGACTTGATTGCCGAAGCATTGGGTACAACCACTCGCAGTCTCGAGCATTTTCAAAAGCGATGCATCGAAGAAGGTCTTTCGGCTGCCATTGCACGTAAAGAACGAATGATAAAAAAATGCCGCGTTTCAGGATGGAAACTAGTTATATAAAGTCGAACCCTACTCTAGTGTTGAAAAAAAGGATTTCACTTGGGCAACTATTTGGTTTTCAGTTAAGCTGTCGCAGGCTTCGACTGCTGCAATTTTCTCGTGTTGGCCTTTTATTTTCTTAATTTCTTTGGCCAGTTCAAGTTTCGCCTCCCCTGGGCCCAAAATGTAGAAAGTGTCGGTTTTACCAGCCGCCTTGATTACCTCCTGATAAAAAGCATGTAACTGGTGCTTGCGGCGCTCGTCCGCTGTTTGTTCTTTTGATACTGACTGAGCCACGTTCGTTCCAGAGGCCTTCCAGCCACCTGATGGACGAAAGTGGCTTTCAGCGTTAGACTCGATCCGCTCAATCGTTGTTTGGGCGTCTTGTAATGCGACTAAAATTGCCTCTTTGTGATCGATCCAGATCCCTGTTTTTTTTATCATGGTACGGTCTGATTTTGGCATATTGTCTCCTTTGTTTTATTGACCTATAGTTGTGGGTCATTTTTCCTGCTCATTCAACGCTTCGAAGCCGGAAATGACGTCGAACATTTCCTCGTCAATACCACTCTGGCGCAAATGATGGAATGTTCTCTGGAGGTCCTCCAATAATTCGTTAATGTTGTTGTCGGCGCGTTGCATCGCTGCCAGGCGGCTCGCGTTCTCACTTGCCAACGATTCGGCACATGCCCTAAAAATCGAGACGAAAAGATATTCGCTGATGAGCTTCTGCAAGGTCGTGATACTATCCCCTAGTACTTCCGGAAGGTTTCCTGATGGCCAGGCGCGTTTGGCCAGGTTGTCTCGCCACTCTTCGTCCAAAGGGAGCAAGCGTTGGCTGACCGGTGTATACACGGCTCCGATGGCAGGCCGGTTATAAAAGAGATACAGTTCAGCTCCTTCATCCAGACTGTGACGCGTCCCGAGCTCCATGAGAATTTTCCCGACGAACGGTGTTATAGCTTTGACGGTGTTGGGTACGGCGAATTGTCCCATCAGTTGCATTCCTCTATCTGCCAAAGGGACAGGGACGCGCTCCCCAACTGTCCATATCTCAGGTTTGCTGGGCAGATCCGAGAGTGTCTGCACAGCAAAACCGGCCACAGTATCATTAAACTGACCCACCAGTCCCTGGTCTGAGCCAAAGACGACCGCACTGATCGTCTGGGTATTTTGGGGCAGCGTACCTCTGGCAGTTACAGCAAGAGAGCCTTTCTCCCGAAAGCATACCCCGAGCCCCAACTCCACGGTGCGATGGTAATCACTCAATGCACGCACAGATTTTTCATATTGACCTATACTTGAAGCAGCCACAGCCTTCATGGTACGGACAACAGATTGCAAATCCCCTGCCCCGCTTATTTGTCGACGCAGACTCGCTATAGTATCACTCATCACGCCTCCGGCCGTTTTTCTTGCCACCACTCTCTTTGAGTTTTGTCAGCATTCGTGGTCACTCCTCTGTTACTGTCTGGCCGGTTTGATCTTGTCAGATGCATGATCATCCGGTTGAGGACCGGATTCAGCTTGAGGCAGAAAACGTGCACATGACTCGCGGGCGATATGAAGAATCGATTCACGATCCTCGTCACTCATCTTATCGGCGGTATCCAGACGCTCAAGTACTTCTTGAGGGATGTTGGCCGCCGCTTCCTGAACGGCATGTTCAGCGTCCTTCATTTGGTCAAGCGGCACGCTGTCGAAGAGTTTTGCGGTCAACGCCAGCAGTACTGCGATCTGCGTCGGCATTGCTAAAGGGTCGGATTCCGGCTGCTTGAGACAGAAGCGAATCCGCTCTCCGTGTTCGATTATGGTACGGGTAGCCTCATCGAGGCGAGCGCCGAACCGGGAAAAGGTCTCAAGTTCTTCAAACTGCGCATAGGCGAGCTTGAGGTCTCCCGCCACCGCCCGATAGGCTGCACGCTGCGCTTTGCCGCCAACCCGTGAAACGGATTTGCCGACATCAACCGCCGGCAGCACGCCGAGTTCGAACAAGGCAGGTGAGAGGTAGATCTGTCCATCAGTGATGGAAATAAGATTGGTTGGAATGTAGGCCGAAATGTTTTGGGCTTCAGTCTCGATAATGGGCAGGGCGGTGAGCGAGCCGCCTCCGAGTTCCTGGCGAAGATGTGTAGCCCGCTCCAACAACCGGGAATGGATGTAAAAGATATCGCCTGGAAAGGCTTCACGACCGGGAGGACGACGCAGCAATAGCGACAGTTCACGATAGGCACGTGCGTGATGGGTGAGATCATCGTAAACGATCAGCACATCTCGACCTGCCTCCATGAAAAACTCGGCAATACTGGTCGCAGCGTACGGAGCGATATACGACAGACCAGGCGGATCATTCCCCTCGGTAACGACCAGAACGGTATACTCCATGGCGCCTGTTTGCTGCAAGGTTGCCATGGCTTTGGCAATGGCCGATCCCCGCTGGCCGATAGAGCAATAGACACAGAGCACATCCTTACCGCGCTGATTGAGGATGGTGTCGATTGCAATGGTGGTCTTGCCTGTCTGACGGTCCCCGAGAATCAACTCTCGCTGGCCCCTGCCAACAGGAATGAGCGCATCGATGACTTTGATACCGGTCTGGAGCGGCTCCGTGACGGGCGCGCGGTCCATGATGGCCGCAGCGCGACGTTCTATGGGCAGACGCTGGCTCACGGCCACCGGACCGTTGCCATCGAGGGGGCGACCAAGCGGGTCGATCACCCGTCCCAACAATTCTTCACCTACACCAACGTCCATCACCCGGCCGGTACGCAAAACTTCATCGCCGGCATGCAGATGCGAGTGTTCGCCAAAAAGAACAACGCCGATTTCGCTCGCATCCACGTTGAAAGCGATACCGAGAA
>CBDTUM010000126.1:0-12630 GCA_965363495.1 uncultured Desulfopila sp. | reverse complement strand
GGTATTCTTTTCAATACCCCTCAAACGAGTGGAAGTTCCTTGAGACAGATTAGCTATTTGCAAAAAAACTGAAAACAAGCAAACCGTATGAATGACAACCACATCCAGCAGGATCTGACCTTTACCGACAACAACCACGCCTGTGCTCTCTATGGCGATCTCAATAAAAACCTGCAGACCCTGGAAAAAAGTACCGGCGTTACTATAAACGCCAGGGGAACAAACCTCCGCATCACTGGCCTCCCCCACGATGTGGAATTGATTACTACGCTGCTGAATCAACTCTACGATCTCATCGGCAAGGGATATCCGGTCTACAGCTCCGACTTTGCCTTTGGACTGAAGATCCTTGAATCGACTCCCAAAGCAAGACTCGATAGAATATTTCTTGATAAGGTCTATGTGACCACCCAGAACCGCGTCGTCTCTCCTAAGACCAAAAATCAGAAAATCTATATAGACGCCATCCGCAATAACGATATTGTTTTCGGGATAGGGCCTGCCGGAACCGGTAAAACATATCTTGCGGTAGCCATGGCCGTTTCGGCGCTAGCCAGTGGGCAGGTTCGCTCAATAATCCTGGCCAGGCCAGCGGTGGAAGCAGGTGAAAAACTCGGATTTTTACCGGGCGATCTGGCCCAGAAGGTCAACCCCTACCTGCGCCCCCTGCACGATGCCCTCAACGACCTGCTTGGTCCTGACAAGGCCTTTGATTTCATCGAACAGAATATTATTGAAATTGCGCCGTTGGCATTCATGCGAGGACGTACGCTCAGCAATGCCTTTATCATTCTCGATGAAGCACAGAATACCACCAGGGAACAGATGAAAATGTTCCTGACCAGAATAGGTTTTGATTCTCGGGCGGTAATAACCGGAGATACCACCCAGGTGGACCTGCCAATAAAGAGTCAATCAGGTTTAGTGGAGGCCAGGAGATTACTTTCAGACATTGAGGGCCTCAAGTTCTGTTCGTTTTCAAAAGAAGACGTCGTCCGTCATCCCCTGGTTCAGGCAATTATCAACGCCTACGAAAAACAATAAAAAAAGGAAAATACACTCTCGTGCCGACCGATCTTACCATTCATCCCCAGGCTGCCGGTTATCCTCTGAACAGAAAAAAGCTCAAGGCACTGGCCAATTGGCTGCTAGCCGAGTGCGGCGTGCAAAAGAGCTCGCTCAGCCTCCTCGTTACCGGCGACCAGGAAATTACTCGACTCAACGCCCAATACAGAGATAAAAATCAGCCGACCAATGTGCTCTCTTTCCCTTTCCTCGATGGAGCGGATGCATCCCTCGCCCTGCTGCCGGTGCATGAGCTTGGCGATATTATAATCTCCGTCGAGACTGCCCTGCGGGAATCAATCATATATAACCAGACCTTGCACGAACGCATGAGCTGGCTTGTCGTCCATGGCCTGCTGCATCTCCTGGGCTATGATCACGAGCGATCAGAAAGCGAAGAAAAAGAGATGTTTGATAAAGAAAATGCATTATTACAAAAGCTTAATAAGTACAGGAGAACAGCAATGACTCAACTGGCAATCAATGTCGATCATGTGGCTACCATACGACAGGCAAGAGGAATCAATGAACCCGATCCGGTTACCGCTGCCGCGATATGTGAACTCGCCGGAGCTTCAGGCATCGTCATCCACCTGCGCGAAGACCGCCGCCACATTCAAGACCGCGATGTTTACCTGCTGCGGCAGACGATAAAAACCAAGCTCAACCTGGAAATGGGTGCCAATAAAGAAATTATCAAGATAGCGCTGGACGTCAAACCGGACTTGATTACTTTAGTACCTGAAAAACGTCAGGAACTGACCACCGAGGGCGGCCTCGATGTCTTTTCTCAAAAGAAAAAGATCGCCAAGGTTATTGAAAAAATGACTGCGGCATCGATTCCTGTATCCATTTTTGCCGATCCCGATCCCCGGCAACTGGCCGCCGCAGCTGACGTAGGTGCGACCTTCATCGAGTTGCATACCGGCAAGTACTGCGATGTGATTGGCGAGAGCAATCGGCAACACGAATTCCAACTCCTCCAGGAGGCAGCCGAAGCCGCCGCACAACTGGGTTTGCGGGTCTGCGCCGGTCATGGCCTGAGCTACCAGAACACTGCACCCATTGCAGCCATCGACACCATAGAAGAACTTTCCATTGGCCATGCTATAATCGCCCGTGCCGTTTTTGTCGGCCTCGATCAGGCTGTGCGGGAGATGTACAATATTATCCGGCAGGCGGACTCAACAATGTGAGCCGACAGGTTGCGCTAAAACGTTTCCCGGTATCGCTCAAGTGAAAAAGTGTTGCTATTCTGGATTGACAAGTTTGAACCTGTTATGGTAAAAGCAACCATCTCGCCTGGATGGTGGAACTGGTAGACACCCGAGACTTAAAATCTCGTGAGCTTTAATGCTCGTGCGAGTTCGATTCTCGCTCTAGGCACCAAAAAATTAATGGGTCAGCTCACATAGTGAGTTGGCCCATTTTTCATTTGAGCCGCGATCGGCCGTCCGAATCTGGATTCAAAGCGCATTCTCACATGTGCTAAAAAAAGTTTTTTAACTTCCTGAGGCTATTAAAGAGCTCTCAGGGACAAGAGCGGTCTAGAAGAGACAACACTTCCTCACATTTGTTCTGGGCGCGTTGAACTATAGCCTCCGCTTCTGCAAGTGTTGTATTCTTGAATGCAACATCTTCAATAGTAACCATGTTGATAAGCACGTTTTTATAGGCCCCCCAGATCCCGGTTTTAAGACATTGTGCACCGACCTGGGTATCCGATTTAGAGGCAGGATTGCCGTAACGGGCAACCTCCAGAATGGCCGTCCAGGCAGAGTCGCCTAAACGCATCGTGCCAAGGGGAATGTTAATTGCTGTTTTCAGGCCATTCTGCATCTTTTCCTTTCTTAAACGTTTTTCTTCCTCCGACTGTCTCGGCATCCGCAAGCCTTCCATATAGTCATTGAATGCAGAAGTATCCGCATCTATCATCGGGATGAGCTGCTGGGTGACGCCATGTAACAGAGGAATGACCTTTTCCATGTGCGGCTGCACTTCTTCAAACTTACGTACGCCATAAGTAAGCTTGGCAACCATGGAGCAGAGGCCGACACCTAAGGCGGCACTCACCGCGGAAACAGAACCACCTCCGGGGGCAGAGCTCCTGGAAGCCACCTCTTCGATAAAACTCCGGGTGGACATTGAGGCAAGAGGCTCCGCAGGGGCTTCAGCTATTATATATTCAATAATTCGCTCTCTGGGCTTAAAAGGAGCAATTGCATTCAGCCCAAGTCGATCTATGGCCAGACGAATTTTTTGATCCTCCTGGTATAAAAAAAGATTTTCTTTTTTTATATAATACTCCGCTGCCATGAGCAGCGATTCAAGAGGAACAATGCCGACAATTTCAGAGCCCGCTACAGGGAGTCCAAGTGCCTCAGCCTCTTTTTTAACTTCTTCATACAAGGTATGGATGGGGGTGACGTGATAGTCGGTAAGATTGACAGTCACCTGAGCCATATTATGTTCCTCAACAAACCAACCCATGCCCATAACATGGGAATATTTCCCTGGTTGCGTCTCCCCCCTGCCCGCTTCCCGGAGATTTAAGGCAATCCTGTGGGCCTGATTTGCAGTAGCCAGCAGATTGACATTATAGGCGATAAGGAACATACGGGCTCCTGTTGCCGTGGCACCCCACTGGGGTACGAAGGTATCGGGGCCAAAATCAGGTTTCCATTTGACGTCCTGTAATTTTTTTGCAACCGCCTCATATTCACCTCTACGTATGTCAGCAAGACTGCGTCGATATTCTGCGCTCGCAGCCTCCGCATAGAGATAGAATGGCACTCCGAGCTCCTCTGCAGCTCTTTTCGCAAATTTCTTTGACACCTCGACACACTCAGCCATTGTTACCCCTGCCACAGGAATAAAAGGACACACATCCATGGCCCCAAATCGTGGGTGTTCCCCTTTATGGCGACGCATGTCAATGAACTCCCGCGCTACTCGAGCCCCGGCCAATGCCCCTTCGATAATCGTCTCCGGATCGCCAACAAAGGTATAGACAGTCCGGTTGGTAGAGTAACCAGGATCAACATCAAGAAGTCGGCACCCTGCAACTGCAGCAATTGCCTTGGAGATAGCTTCAATGGTTTTTTTATCCCGACCTTCAGAAAAATTCGGAACACATTCAATTATCTTTTTCATATCAATACCTGTTGCTTAGATACCGGTTAATTTCACACCTTTTTTATACACTTCCCGCACCGAGGAAACGCCTGCATGGTAGGCAAGTATTGAAGGTGACTCACCATCGAGAATGAGAAAATCGGCTTGTTTACCAACATCCAGACTACCCACTTTTTTTGCCATGCCGATGGCATATGCCGAGTTGAGTGTTACGCCAACCAGAGCTTCGTAAGGAGACATCCGCATATTGAGTACAGCCAACCCGAAGACAAACTGCATGGATTCGGTGAAACTTGAACCAGGATTGCAATCCGTTGCCAATGCCACTGGAACATTCGCCTCAATCATTGCCCGGGCTCGAGCATACGATTTACGCAGACTATAAGCCGTAGCGGGAAGAAGGTCTGCAACAACCCCGGCCTTCGCCATGGCGTGCAGATTCACATCGTTTGCTGCCAGCAGATGATCGGCTGATACGGCTCCAAGCTCCGCAGCAAGCCCGGCTCCGCCAAGATCGTTCACCTCGTCCGCGTGAATTTTAACGCCCATACCCATATCTTGTGCTGCCCGCAGCAGCCGTCGACTCTGCTCAATAGAGAAAACGCCGGTCTCACAGAACACATCACAATATTTAGCAATCCCTTGCTGTTTTACAGCAGGAAGCATTTCTTCGATTATCAAGGTGATGTAATCATCCGTATTATTTTTAAATTCAGGGGGGATTGCATGTGCGCCAAGAAAGGTAGCAACCACATCAAGAGGAGTATCTTTGGCGACGCGACCTATCGCCTCAAGCATCTTCAACTCAGTTGCAGTAGTGAGACCATAGCCGCTCTTTATCTCAATCGTTGTCGTACCAAGAGACATGGCGCGCAGAGCATGCTTTTTTGCCACCTCGTAAAGATGATCGACCGTTGCCTGGGCTACAGCCTTGACGGAAGAGAGAATGCCCCCACCTTGTGCTAATATCTCGAGATACGTAGTTCCGGCAATCCTGAGATCAAACTCGTTTTCTCGCAAAGCTGCAAAACAACAATGGGTATGTGGGTCAACAAAACCGGGGAGTAAGCACCGTCCTCCACAATCATACTCTTCAACCTCAGAATCACTCCTGATACCTTTTACAACATCATTTTCCGCACCAATTCGTTCTATTAAACCGTTTTTAACAACCATCGCCCCATGCAGATATTGCGCAATATGTCCCTGCTTCTCACCAGAACAGGGGCTGCCGCCATCAACAGGGGTGAAGATTCGGGCATTTCTGTATATTTTTTTAGACATAAGATCCCATTGGTAGATTATTTCAGTTCTGCAAAGAGTTCTTTAACAGCATCCTCCACTCGCGAATCCTCAACCAGGAAGGGAATAGTGATTTGATCGCCATTGTGGTTATCACGATTGTATTCAATTGCAACCTCCATGGCGTTGGGATTGCGACTCCAGTTTCTGCGGGCGACGCCGCCCATCACATCCCAGGTCATAGCTGACCCAATGATATCATCAACCCGACTACTGCCGTCCAAAACGAGGCCAAAACCGCCATTAATGGCCTTGCCGATTCCGGTACCGCCACCGTTATGGAGGGAGACAAGAGACATGCCACGCGCTGCATTACCAGCAAAACAATGGGTCGCCATATCGGCACAGACATTGGAGCCATCTTTGATGTTCGCCGTTTCCCGAAATGGGGAGTCGGTGCCACCCGGGTCGTGATGGTCTCTGCCCAGCATTATCGGCCCAACCTCGCCTTTACGGACCATCTCGTTAAACTTCAAGGCAATGTTCCTGCGCCCCTTAGCATCCGAATAGAGGATACGAGCCTGGCTGCCAACGACCATTTTGTTTTTCTTGGCATCTCTGATCCAGATATAATTGTCTCTATCCTCGGCACGACGGTTCGGATCAAGACATGACATCGCCGCCTGGTCGGTTTTATCAAGATCCTCTGGATCACACGTTAGACATACCCAACGAAATGGTCCATAGCCGTAATCAAAGATTGGCCCCATTATATCTTCAAAGTACGATGGATAAATGAACCCATCTTTAGCATCAATGCCATTTTTGGAAACGGAAGTAACCCCGGCGTCAAAGACCGCCTTGAGGAACGCATTGCCATAATCAAAAAAGAAAGTCCCCTGTTGCGTGAGACGTTCCACAGCCTGGATATGCCGCTGCAAACTTTCTTTAACTAAAGAGATAAATTTCGGACGATCTTCTGCCAGCAGCCGAGTTCGCTCGTCAAAGCTGATTCCCTGAGGACAGTATCCCCCGTCATAGACAACATGGCAGGAAGTCTGATCGGACAAGAGGTCGACTTTAACCTTGTTTGCCGCCAAATAGTCAAGCAGATCAACGACATTCCCATGGTAAGCAATCGAGGTGGTATCCTTTTTCCTGACAGCTTGCATCGCTATATTGCAAACCTCTTCCAGATTATCTGAGACTCTATCGACCCAGCCCTGCTCCTGACGTGTGACGACTCGGGAGTAATCCACCTCGGCTATAATCGATACCGCGCCGGAAATCTTCGCGGCTTTTGGTTGCGCGCCACTCATGCCGCCAAGACCGGAGGAAACAAAAAGGAGTCCGGCTAAGTCGCCTTCAGGCGCGACCCCACATTGTAAACGCCCTGCATTGAGCAAGGTATTACATGTTCCGTGGACAATTCCCTGAGGGCCTATATACATCCAGCCACCAGCAGTCATCTGCCCATACGACGAAACTCCCATTTGACAAGCAATCTCCCAGTCGTCAGGGTTATCGTAAAGACCTACCATTAAACCGTTCGTTATAATTACTCTTGGCTGATCGGGACTCGACTGAAAAAGTCCAAGGGGATGGCCGGACTGCATTACCAGCGTCTGGGTATCCGTCATCTCTTCGAGGTATCTTTTAATAAGGTTATACTGCATCCAGTTGAGACAAACACTGCCGGTCTCTCCATAGGTCACTAATTCATAGGGATAGAGAGCAACGTCAAAATCAAGGTTATTATCAATCATTAACTGGAAAGCTTTTCCCTCAAGACATCTCCCCTTGTACTCCTTGATATTTTTAGCTTTTAATACACCTGCAGGTCTGTATCTATAACCATATATTCTGCCATGCTGCTTTAATTCAGCCAGGAATTCAGGTAGGAGCTCTTGATGATATGCAGCAGGGATATATCGTAACGCGTTTTTAAGCGCAACCACAGTCTGCGCCTTTGTTAGCCTAAATCCCCTGTCGGGTGCCCGTCTCAAGTCAGCCCGGAAATCTTTTTTCTCCGGCAGAGTACCAGCGAGATGAATGTGCATAGATGCACCAACTTCAGTGTTTGCAATCATGATATACCCCTTAAATAATATATATACTTACTGAAGGAACTGCACTTCAAGCAATACGTAGCATAAAATCTACCATCACCATATTGTATATACAAGTATTTCCTGAACGTTTTTTCAATTTGCCAGAAACCTCGTAAAAAATATTGGTTGCATACTGTAACGATCAGCAAGGCAACCATTATATCTATACGTTTTTGATGCTTATTAATAATAAAAACAAACTGTTAAATGTTGTATAACCATACAAAATCTGTCTTTTTTAGCAAAAAAATACGTTTTCATTTTTCGATATTTAGCCTATACATTTTCACACAACCACATATTTGTGCATACAAGATAGATCGCAGCCTCGCTGCGACACACTCATAATTACAGGAGAGAGCCATAATGAAAAAGATAAAGATTATTCCTGGGCAACTGAGCCTCCAGCAGGCGCGGTTAATTAGCTCAGGCCCGGTTCTCCTCGAACTTGACCCTTCATGTTTTGAGGGTATCCAGAAATCTGTCGATACGGTCCGGGGATTAATCAAACAAGGGAGAGTTATCTACGGAATAAATACTGGTTTCGGGTTACTTGCCAAAACCGTCATACCAAATGACGAGCTTGAGGAACTACAGCATTCCATTGTCCTCTCTCACGCAGCAGGTATAGGCAAGTTAATGGATGACGCAACGGTCAGGCTCATCATGGCACTAAAGATTAATAGTCTTGCAAGAGGCTACTCGGGGATTCGCAAGGAAGTCATTGACGCACTTATTGCCCTGGTCAACGCAGAGGTATACCCATGTATTCCTCAAAAAGGATCAGTCGGCGCCTCTGGCGATCTTGCACCTCTCGCGCATATGAGCACCGTGCTCCTTGGCGAAGGAGAAGTTCTCTATAAAAATGAAAAACTTCCAGGTCTTAAAGGTCTGGAAATAGCAGGACTCAAACCGATTATCCTGGGCCCCAAGGAAGGGCTTGCCCTCCTCAATGGCACCCAGGCGTCGACAGCTTTCGCACTGCAAGGCTTGTTCAAGGCGGAAGATTTGTTTGCCGCTGCAATGGTGAATGGCTCCTTGAGCGTCGAGGCTGCCCTTGGCAGCAGACGCCCCTTCGAAGCGCTTGTCCACGAGGTGCGTGGCCACAAGAGTCAAATTGATAGCGCCGCCAATTATCGACTTTTGCTGGGCAACAGCGAAATTGAAGCGTCACATAAATATTGCGAATCGGTACAGGACCCATACTCTCTTCGCTGCCAGCCTCAGGTTATGGGGGCATGCCTCACACAAATAAGGAATAGCGCCGACATTCTGAGCATCGAAGCGAATGCTGTCTCGGACAATCCGTTGGTCTTTGCAGAACAACAGGATATTATTTCCGGTGGTAATTTCCATGCAGAACCAGTCGCCATGGCAGCTGATAATTTAGCATTGGCACTGGCCGAGATCGGCGCTCTATCAGAAAGACGTATGGCTTTGCTTATTGACACCAATATGTCGAAACTCCCACCTTTTCTCGTTGAAAAAGGCGGCCTGAACTCTGGTTTTATGATTGCCCAGGTGACCGCCGCGGCTTTGGCCAGCGAGAACAAATCACTCGCTCACCCGGCCTCAGTTGACAGCATGCCAACTTCGGCGAACCAGGAAGACCATGTCTCTATGGCAACCTTTGCTGGCAGGCGTCTGGCGGATATGGTGGAAAATACAGCAGGTATTCTCGCCATTGAGCTTTTGGGTGCCTGTCAGGGGATAGACTTCAGAGCACCACTCAAAACATCTGAGCGACTTGAAAAAGCAAAAGCTCTGCTCAGAGAAAGAGTGCCGTTTTATGATAAGGATAGATATTTTGCCCCAGATATTTACAAGGCGATGGAGCTCATAATGTCTGGCAAGTTCAACTCTCTCTTAGCTAACGGGCTGCTGCCAAGCCACGCAATTGACTGATTTGCGCAAATTATAAATACAAGATGAAAAATACTAAAAAAACGAGATATCAATTGGTTAAAGATCACATAACCGACAAGGTACATGCCAAAGATCTTCTTCCAGGTATGAAAATCGAGTCTGAGGCCCAACTTGTCGCTGCCTTAAATGTCTCAAGAATGACAGTAAATAGAGCAATTCGAGAACTCAGTTCGGAAGGCTTACTCGAGCGTATTCAGGGGAAAGGTACGTTCGTATTGGAAAAAAAACCGCAATCACCTCTTTTCGAAATCCACCCCATTGATAAAGTAATTGCATCGCGTGGAGGTTTTCATTCTTCCTTTGTGCATGTGCTGTGTGCAGAAAAGGCAAAACCTACCCTTGCCGCCTCGATGCAACTTGCTCCATATTCACCAATTTTTCATGCCACAATTCTACATAAAGAAAACAACACACCGGTACAACTTGCTGACAGGTATGTAAACCCGGAGATAGCGCCTGCTTTACTCGAACAGGATTTTACGCAACAGACAGTAAGTGAATACCTGATAACCTTAGCACCTTTTACAGCTGTAGAGCACATTGTCGAAGCGATGCTCCCCGAGCCATGGATATGTGAGCTCCTGGAAATAAATGACTCTGAACCTTGCCTTGTACTCCATCGAAAAACCTGGGTAGGCAACATAATAGCAACACAAAGCACGTTTTATCATCCTGGTTCCAGATATACCTTGCGAGGTAAGTTCATTCCGTCCACTCCCGGGACATCTACAGTTGCATGATGGTTCATAAAGAGCAAAAAATGTAATAATTGACGCCAGCTCTATGCAGAGGATACCTTGATGCCGTCGGCTGCCGATTCCAGACGGCAACTCTTCATAAAAAATAACACAGGAGACACCGTGAACATATTGACATTACAGGGCGGAGCACGAAAAACAGGAAATACCGCAACAGTTCTCAGCTGGGTGGAAGACGAACTGCAATCCATGGGCCACAAGATCCAGTCGGTCACCCTGCAGGATAAAAACATTAAAGGATGCCTCGCCTGCAATAAATGCAAAGAGAAAACCGACCGTGTCGGCTGCATCCAAAAAGATGATGCCACAACAATTCTTGATCAAATGGTAGCTGCCGATCTGGTGCTCTTCACCTCCCCTCTCTATTTCTGGGGACTTGCCGGGCCGCTCAAATCCCTTATCGACAGGACATACAGCTTCTATGTAAACTATCACCAGCCCAATCATGAATCACTGGTACAAGGACAGCGCCAGGCTCTTTTGGTCACCGGTGCCGGCCCATACGACAATAACGCGGAGCCGGTCTTCACCGCCTTCGGTCGACTCCAGAAACCCTATATGGCAATCCATAGCGGGGAACTCTATATCGGCTCCTGCTCAACCCCCGACAAACTCGGCGACGAGGTAAAAAAGAAAGCAGTGGAGTTTGCCCAAAAAATTGGTGCATAGCCGTCAATGCCAATGGTTTCATGCCCGACACACTAGATTTTATGGTGTGTTGGGAACAAAAAGAACCACGACACCGGCCATTTCCGAGCGAGCAATCATTTTTTCACCCTTACGGCACTTCAGCCAGTCTTTTTTAAAAAAACAACTTTTATGGCATCAGGATTGATTTTTCAGGCAAGCAATATGCCCTGAAAGACCAGCCACGTGGACATAAATGAGCAAGAGACTTAACCACCATGCCGAATATTGCCATGAGCTCATTGACGGCATGAATAAAGTACACACTGTGAAGAGACCTCAAGATGGTTTAAAATGACCGTTTGTCAAAACAAATAAAGGGAGAAATAAAGCAATGAAGATCAAAAATGTTGTGGATGACATTTACCGATTTTCCGTAAACATTGAAGATACCAGCTATCTGTTTGAAGGAATTTGGCCCATCCCACATGGAATTTCAATTAACGGCTATTTGATCAAAGGGGAAAAAAATGTCCTCATTGACCTCACTCAGAATATCCTAGATTTTCCTCTAAAAATAACCCAGCAGATGCAAGAGGTTACCCTGGGAATACAAGATATTGATATCATAGTTATCAATCACATGGAACCGGATCACTCAGGTTGGCTCCGAGAGTTTTGCAAACAAAACAGCAAAGCAGTCATCTATTGTACGAAAAAGGCTGTTCCCCTGTTACAAGCCTTTGCCGGGGTACCGGCTGAACGGGCAATTGCCATCACCGATGGTATGGTCCTTGAATTGGCGGATTATGAACTTCAATTCTTCGATACCCCCAATATTCATTGGCCTGAGACCATGATGACCTACGAACGAAAAAGGGGGATTCTCTTCTCCTGCGATGCTTTCGGATCCTATGGAAGTATTGATGAAAATGCGATTTTCGACGATCAGATCTCGCAGGAAAAACATCAATTTTATGAAAATGAAGCCCTTCGTTATTACGCTAACATCGTGGCCACTTTTTCAACCTTCGTCACAAAAGGTTTAGAGAAATTAAAAGGGCTCGACATAAAGATGATCTGTCCTGGCCATGGTATAATTTGGCGGGACAATCCTGCTGTTATCTTAGAGCATTACAAGCGCTATGCTCAATACAGCAAAGGTCCTGCGGAAAAAGAGGTGACTGTTGTCTGGAGCAGCATGTACGGCAACACCCAACAAGTATTGAACCTGGTGATCGAGATCCTCCGAAAAAGAGGTATACCTGTCCATATATTTCAAGTTCCCGGAGACGAAATCGGTTATATCCTCGCCAGTGCCTGGAAATCATCCGGTTTGATATTCGGTATGCCCACCTATGAATATAAAATGTTTCCGCCAATGGCCCATACCATTGATGAGTTGATGGTTAAAAAAGTAACCAACAAGAAGGTATTCCGTTTTGGATCCTACGGCTGGAGCGGAGGCGCACAAAAGGACTTTGAGACAAAAACCGAGAAATCCGGCTGGGATATCATAGGTCATCATGAATGGCAGGGTGCCCCCACAGAGCAAGACCGGCAGACCATGAGGCAAGCCTTGGAATCCTATTGTGATATTTTGATCGACTATGCCAAATAAACATCGATATTGATCGAAATAAGCACTCCAGCAGTTCAAGAAATCCTTTGCCAATCTCAATCAATCAGGAAGACATGCAATGCAGCATTCTTCCTGACTGCCCACCCTCAAGTACAGTCACCCTCCCCTCCTGTTGTTGCAGCCG
>CBDTUM010000125.1:0-13018 GCA_965363495.1 uncultured Desulfopila sp. | reverse complement strand
GTAACAGAGTACCTTACCAACTTAATCTTGCTTTTTTGCAAATAAACAACCTGCATCAAGGCACTTATACATAAACAGAGGCCGGGCCTGCTTGCCCCTTGTCTGAAACAGAAATTTATACAAATACATTATCTTTTCAGTTATTCTGCCATTAAACGGAAGCTGATTACAATATTTTTTTAGTTATTCTGCGGAAATCATATAAATGGAAATTATACTCATAGCCGCAATGGCCCTCAATCGTATAATTGGCAGGGACGGCAAAATGCCCTGGCACATTCCTGAAGAGCTTCGCTTCTTCAAGCAAACGACCATGGGATATCCGATGATCATGGGCCGAAAGACCTTCGAATCTTTTCCTGCGCCTTTACCCGGGAGGCGACATCTTGTTCTCAGTCGCGATCGACAGTATGCTCCACTAGGCGGCGAATACGCGCCCAGTCTCACAGATGCTCTGAAACTGTGCGGACAGGCAGAAAAAGTTTTTGTTATTGGCGGAGCGGACATTTTCAAGCAGGGCTTATCAGTGGCTACATCCATGCTCCTTACGCATCTTGAGAGAGAAGTTGAGGGTGATGTCAGCTTCCCGGAGTTTTCAGAAGATCAATTTATTGAGGTCAGCCGGCACCATTTTCCCGATGGATCGGAGCCATATACGGTGGTGAAATACCGCCGTGCGGCGACTGACTGACTGGAAAACATTCCCCCCTTACCAACCGCGTGAAACGATAATGGATGACCAGATAACCATCACAAAATTTATCCCAAAAAAAGCCCAGGGTCTCATTGTTGTTATTACCGGCAACGGCAAAGGAAAAACAACCTCCGCCATGGGCATGGCGTTGCGGGGCTGCGGACACGGCATGAAGACCACAATAGTTCAATTCATGAAGGGTGATCTTTATTCAGGTGAATGGGACGGAGTAAAGAAGCTGAAACCGCTGGTAAAATTATACCACACAGGAAAAGGATTCTGTGGCATCGAAGGCAATCCTTATGCTCACTCCGAACACCGAAAAAATGCCCAGGATGCCATTCAATTGATAACCAGTATACTCAGCGCTGACGACTGCGACACCCTTATCCTCGACGAGATCAACAATGCCCTGAACCTCAAACTTGTTGATTTAGACCAGGTGAAGGAAATAATCTCCTCTCGTCCTGAACATATGCACCTTATCCTGACAGGAAGGGACGCCCATCCGGAAATTATCGAACTTGCTGACACCGTTAGTGAGGTACGGGAAATAAAGCATGCCTATCGCAAAGACATTGAACCCCAGCCGGGAATCGATTTTTGACCAAATGAGAGTAGCAGGACTTATCGAGGGATATGTACAACAGAGTAATATAGCAAAGGCCGATTCGTATAAGTGAATCGGCCTTTGCTGATGGGACTTTCGACTACGATCTTCCCGGTTACATCAGGAAATTTCAGCAGGTTTACAGAGCTCGGACCCGTCGGCAGCAACTCTGCCGCAGGATTTGCAGGAAAATTTCATTGCCGCAAGTTTCTCTTTACATACATGACTGGCGGCGACATCGGTTGCTCCGCAATACGAGCAGGAAATTGATTCAACGGTAGGACTGCAGAGATGACCAGGATCATCCGCCACAGCCCCACAACTTTTACAGGTATGAGCCATAACATGCCTCCTTAGATGAGCACTTTGACACGGTTTCTTCTATTTATTGACACTTGCCTTATTCTTCTCGAAAAAATTATCAGAATGATGAGATGGAAAGAAACCGGCTTGAGAGAAGAAGGATGCATCCTATTGTATTTCAGAGGCATCCGCAAAAGAATTTAAGCAAACTCTGGTGATTGTCAATGTTTATGCGAACCATACTTTTTTCACTTCCTTTGCTGTCGACCCTTATCTCCTGTACCACCACCTCCTCGGCCGGGGAGCTGGAAGATGGCCACCTACGCCCCTGCCCGAACCATCCCAATTGTGTTACCAGCGACAGCGGAAACGGCGGAGACAATAATCCGCTGAAACCAATCAGCTATTCCGGTAGTTCCAAAAAAGCCTGGCAACGGATACAGAAGATATTGCAAGGTCTCGGTGGGGAAATCAAAGAAGAACAACCATTGTACCTCCGGGCCACTTTTACCTCGGCCATCTTTCACTTTGTCGATGATGTCGAGCTTAGAAGAGTACCCGAGGCAAAGCTCATCCACATTCGATCCGGGGCGAGGGCCGGTTACTGGGATTTTGGGGTAAACAAAAAACGTGTTCGAAAAATACGCCAACTCTTTCAGGCAGAGTCCGTCGAGAACAAACGACCCCATCCCGGCAATTCGTCCGGAAAGGGGTAGCAATACTTTTACTCATTGTTTGTCACTGAGCGCTTCCAGGGTAACCAGTATCTCGACATCTTTACCAACCATTCCCATCTGGTAAAATTTTCCAGTACCAATGTGATAAGCAAGACGGTCGAGAGTCAGCTCGCCATTAAAACCGATAACCTCTTTACCTTTCACCGCAGGATGATCTTTTATTCCAGCGAGGGTAAGAGGTAATGTCAGGTCATATGCCACCCCCTTGACCATAAATTTTCCGACAACCTCATAGACATTGTTGCCGGCAGCAGTAATTTTGGTCGAGGCAAATGTCATCAGCGGAAAATTATCTGAATCGAAAAAATCAGTGGATTGAAGGTGCTTGTCCCGTTTGGCAATATCAGTGTTGACAGAGTCTGTTTTAATCTCGAAGAAGATTTTGCTCTCCGCCAGATTCGCCGGATCAAACTTGATCTCACCGGAAAAATCGTTAAATTTTCCATCTACTTTTGAATAAATATGACCGATACGAAAATAAAAATTGGAATGTGGTTTGTCCAACTCCCAGCCCCGCGCTGCGGCCTGAACTGTCTGTCCAGCCGAAACCAGGCAGAACAGGGAGAGTACTATACATAAGAATCTTTTCATAACATCCTCCTCGTGATGTGTTGGTAGAGCATTTGCTTTTCTCGTGCTGCCCTTATACTTTGGGTAGCTTTGCTGGTATTTTACTGACAATCACGGCCAGCACCACTCCGACAAGGGAAGCGAATAAAGCAGTTCTCGGCACGGTATGTTCAAACGAATCACTGACAAACAGGACATGAAGGGCGACAAAAGCGACGACCAGATAGCCCGATAATTTATGAACTATCAGCCATCGCTGGTAGTTGAGTCGCAGTTGCTTTCTCCACAGCGCAGAAATGACCATGGCGACAATCATGCAGAACAGCAGCATGCCTACCATTTCCGGCCAGTATTTTAGACCGATAGGCAGGTTGGTCAAACCTTCAGGAATCAAGACCAGAAGGACATGACAGGTTGCCAGCAAAAAGATACCAATCCCATTGCCCCGGTGCCACCGCATCAATGCGGCAATACCGAAAAGTCGCTGCAAAAGCTTTCCTCTTGCGGCAAGCAGTATCTGCATAAATAATAAAACGGCGGTGAGAAGACCCGCCATCTGACCTGCCCGCAAAATAATCTTATCTCGACCAATCTTATACCAGAGGGTCTGCGATTCATAGACAAAGGCGATAGACAAAGCACCACTAATGACCAGAAGAGCAAGACCAACAAGCAAGAGACGATAATATTTAAACTGTATCGGCTCCGATTTGGCTGAGGAATTCACCATTTTTGCCATTATTGAATCCTCCCGTTCCCGCATCCTTTCCTGACGATAAGACACAACAGGCAGAAAGGCTATTAGGAGGGGACTTTACTTGAGACCTGGATGAGCGCTAATCTCTTTTTCGATCGCATCAGGGTCTTCAGCATTGTAGCGAATGACATCCTGGAGGTGGAAAAGATTTTCCGGTTCGATGGAAGTAAAGTTGAGGCTGATTTCACCATTGCCGGCCCGAACGGTTTCTCCCGACACCACAATTCCCTCGGCCATTCCGGACAAAAAAATGGTAAAAGTGCACACACTGTCCACAGGGATATCTTCGGCAATTTCCAACAGACAACCGCCTACGCTGAGATTAGCAATTCGATCGACAGGGTAATCGTACCCGGCAACCGTGAGTTTTGCGCTTACATTAAAAAAAATCCGGTAAACAAAAACAAAGCCGCAAGGTATTAAAATTCAAGCGGTCATCTTTTTTCTAACAGTGGTAAGATAGTAGGAGGTGAAGTAGAGTGACCATGCTAATGCCACTCTATCCAGTTAAATTATGCTACTCGAGGGATACTATCTGATGCTCGGAAACATCCACCCCAAAGGCAAACTCATTCTGCGAACCCTTGCCATGCCTGCAGACACCAATCCCGACGGAGACATTTTCGGCGGCTGGATTATGGCGCAGATGGATATTTCCGGAGGCATCATGGCTCGGGAAAACACCTGTTCAAGAATCGTCACCGTAGCCGTTGAATCTATCACCTTTATCAAGCCGGTACACGTCGGCGACGTGGTCTGCTGCTACGGCGAGGTGGTCAAAATAGGCACGACATCAATCACCATCAACCTTGAAGTCTGGGTAAAACCATCTCTTAACCGACCAGCGAGAGAAGATGTGAAATTCCAGGTGACCAGGGCTGCTTTCACCTACGTTGCTGTCGATCACAATGGCATAAAACACGTCATTGAACGCGATTGCAAGTGCTGAGACATCTTTTATTCAGGTAAAAACTCAAGAGAAGACCCGGACGTTAAAGCTTTTTTGACTTACTCGATATCGAGGCCCTGTGGATTGATAAAACGTAGAACCGCCGTCCAATATTCTGCAAACATATCAATCGTACCATGATCGGCTCGCTCGATAAAAACAACTTCTTTTTTGCCGACGATATGTTCGATAAGATGTTTTGTTCGTTCAGGAGGAACCACCCGGTCCTGCCCCCCGTAAATGACCAGCAGCGGACAGTCGATCGCTGCCAAATACAGTAACGAATCAAACCGATGCTTGAGCAGCAGGGCGATTGGCAGCCAGGGGTAGCTTGAGCTTGCAATATTGACGATACTGTCATAGGGCGTCACCAGGACAACCCCCTCAACATCTCTTTGAGCCGCAGCATAACAGGCCAATCCAGAGCCTAGACTTCTGCCGATCAGATACATTTGCCTGGTGGCATATCTTCGCTGCACATCGTCAATTACCGCCAGGGCGTCGGCAAACAATTCTGCCTCTCCAGGTTTGCCCTCGCTCGGCCCATAGCCCCGATAGGCGACAAACAGAGATGCCGCCTCCACGTCCTTATATTCTTCGATATTATAAAATATATCTTCTCCATTACCACCATAGTAGATGAGTAGTTTTTCCCGCACTAAACCCGGATTGACCAGCCAGCCTCGCAAAGTGACAGTTTTTTGCTGGAGCTGGTAATCGACGACATGGGTATAACCATGCTCATCGTGTCTGGCAGCCGGCGGAAAAAAAAGAAACGATTCCTGGCGCAGGTACATAAAACCCACACAAAACAGATAAAAGATCAGCAAGAAAAAAAATAACTGAATTCCCAGTGACATCTTCATTTTCATCCTTTAGTGACTAAGAAATAATTTTCTTGTGCTTTTTACAAGAAAATTATTTCGTGAAGAAACTTATCCCTCTCAAGGGGGTACTGAAAAGAGTACCCGCAAAGATTTTTGGCGGGGTTCGTGCCCGTATAGACAGTTCCGCGCCCCCTTTCTTTTTATCGAAAGATTGGCTATATTCCCGCACTAACAGTGCGGTAAAAAACAGGTCCACTCGTTTACGAGCATCGAACCCCGGTATACAAGAAACAAGACGATAATATGTAAGGCACTCACTGTTTCTTCAACTCATTAAACTATTTTTCAGCAACATGGTAGTGTACCAGAATGTATATACAAAATTTCCTGCACAAAGAGCTGTTCATCAATGAATTGACAACTCTACCCGGTCAGACATGGTGTTTTTTCGGCGAAAACAACTCCGGCATCAACTGCTTGCTGGAACTCCTCTCCGGAACCTTAAAAGACTTTTCCGCAGATATTCTCCATCTTCCCGAGCAACCTGAGATCCTTTCCTTTCAAGCGCAACAAGACCTCTATGAAGAGGAATTGCGCAACGACGACAGCGATTTCATGGACAAAACAGATCCCGGAACGCTGGTTTGCGAGTTTTTACCCAACTATCGCAAACACCTCCCCCTCCTTAAAACCTTTGCCATGGACCATTGTCTCCAGCTGGGATACCGCCAGCTGAGTTCAGGACAGTCGAGAAAGCTCCTTTTTCTGCAAAAAATTACCGAAGGTAGCACCACTCTGATCATCCAGAGCCCTTATGACGGCCTTGATGAACAGAGTTGTCATGAGTTCAACCTGGCCCTGCAGCAGTTGCCTGGACAGAACATCGAATTGATTCTGTTGGTCAACAGTCTCATCGACATCCCTGTCTGGTGTACCCATCTCGCACTTATCAGATCAGGACAACTGGAACTGTCCGGCGAAAAGCAACAGATACAGCCTCTGCTGAACAGCTCCAGACAATCAAACCCGATATCCCCTGCACCCATCTCCGAAAATAATGTAGACAAGACGAACCCTGACAAAAATGCACCCCAAGAACTCATTCACCTGGAAGGCGGTTTTGCCGGTTATGGCGACAAGAAACTGTTTGTCGGGCTTGATCTGACCATCTTTGCTGGGGACCATACCTTGATTACCGGACCTAACGGCTGCGGTAAATCGACTCTTCTCGATATTATCACCGGAGATAACCCAAAATGCTACGCCAATAAACTGCGAATTTTCGGTAAAGCGCGGGGATCGGGAGAGTCAATTTGGGAGATTAAAAAAAATATGGGCATCGTGTCGCCGACGCTCCACCGGGAGCACCGGATTCCGGGCAGCGCTTTGAATGTTATCCTTTCCGGCTTGTACGACTCCATCGGACTGTATGCCAAGGTGTCCGGAGCCCAAATCAAAACCGCCACACGTTGGCTTGCCTGGTTGTCCCTGGCCGAGAAAAGTGGCGTTGCCTTCCGACGACTGAGCTTTGCCGAACAGAGGCTGGTCCTTATTGGCCGGGCGCTGATTAAACGACCGAAGCTGCTCATCCTTGATGAACCAACCCAAGGGCTGGATGATGTCAATAGAGATCGGCTGCTTGATCTGCTTGAAGAAATCGCCGAGAAAGAACTTTCGACAATCCTCTTTGTCAGTCATCGAAAAGATGAACATCGGCCCATATTTAGCAAAATAATCCAGCTCGACTCCTATGTACCCTGATGGTACACTGTCACGATTGTTTATTCCACTGTTCCAATATAAAGAGAGGATTTTAACCATATGGAAACCGAAGAGGGCAAAAGCAAAGAGTATCTGGAAGAACTTTACCGACGAACCGGCGGCGATACAGATGTACAGGTTTCCATGTACGAGGTGGGGATAGCAATTGGTCTTGAAAAGAGCGAAGCCGGCAGTCTTGCCGAGGAGTTGATGGTGCAGGGACAGACAGAACTGCGCACTCTTGCCGGCGGCATCAGCATCACCGTGGATGGTTTGGCGACCCTGGGCATTGCTGTCGCCGCTCCTCAGTCAGCAGAACGCGGCTTTCAACTCAGCAAAGGTCCTGTGGCTGAAGATGCCGATCGCAGAACAATGCAACTGCTCACTGAAAAAATCAGAAAGGGCATTTCCGGGGTAAAGCTCGATTACGACCTGCTGGAAGAGATTGTTCTGGATCTTAAAACCATTGAAGTTCAGATGCTCTCTCCCAAACCGAAAATAGCCATACTGCGGGAAATTGTACGCTCACTCCACGCTGCATTAGAAACAGCTCATGCCGGGGAAACAGCTGCTCAGCTGAGAACTGTTTTATAGTTTTACCCAGGTAAACGGAAAAATAAGCTGGGATCCTGTTCACTCTCCCTTAGAGGTACTGAACAGAGTGAAGGACTTTCAGAAGTAAGGCACTAAGATTGCCGAGGAGTTGGAGAAAAAACATGCAGCAGGGAGAATGGACTGCATTGGGTGAACGTCTAGCCGATGCGGCACAAAAGATCGAGAAAGCCGGGGCCGATTTTCTCCTCATCTGCACCAATACCATGCATAAAGTCGCCCAGACCATAACCGATGCTGTCGATATCCCGCTTCTGCACATTGCCGACGCAACTGGTGAAAAAGTCAAGACCAAGGAGATACACACGGTCGGCTTACTCGGGACCATACAACAGTCCCCCTCTTCGACACAACTGCGCTGCATGTCGAGCTGGCTATCAGATGAGCCTTATCGGACTAAGCCTGGTGTCGCAGAGACCTAAAATCGAGAATGGTTAAGGACAAAACTTCCTATGCACCCATCGGAAGTGCCTTTGGAAGGCGAGGCGCAAGATTTTTTTTTCGACGCCATCAATTGTTTATCTTCACCGCATAAATTGCCTGGTCTTTGATCACGCCCGTTACCCGCACATTTTTACCGACAAAGGCAGCGGGTTCCACCCCTTTTAAAAGAAAGGTGCCCCTGTTGGTAGTGATGGCAATGCCCCGATTCGTTTCCAGGACCAGGCCCGAGAAAACACTCTGTTCATGAAAAATAAGGCGACTCATGGTCTCGCCATATTCCCGGGAATCGGAAGGGCCGACTTTTTCTGCCACAGCCATCATGCCGAAGGCACAGAGACTCGCAACAAGTAGAGCAGTAACAATGTGTTTCATAAAAATATTATGAGTAGAGTACTATGTGAATCTTGCCTTGCCACGCAGTGCATGTACAACGCAAAGAGGCTAGGTCAAGCAGTTGATGTACCATCAAAATGCCTACATCCGATCCATATAATTGGCCAATTATATTGTGTTATTTCCAGTATTGTAGACGAAATATTTCCACTTGGCAAACGAGCCGTATACTTTTTTGGGCACAGTCATAACACATTTTTAATTTCCAGCCAAGACGTGTACGGGCACCCGTTGAAGATAATGTCAAGAAAACACTATACAAGGGTTTTATATATATCCGGACATATCAGTCTGTAGATGACAGGTAGTATATCGTTTGTTAAAATCGACAAATAGGCTCTTTGCCGGTATTTTATAGATGGGAGAAAGATGGGTTTAAAGATTGGTATACAGCAGAAACTCTCGCTGATTTTTTTTCTGTTTTTTCTTATTTTTTCAGGAACAGTGTCCATTCTTCTCTTTAATGTACAGAGGATGGTAAAAACAACTGAGACAATAGTCATTAAAAACAACAAAATAGATGAATTGAATGAAATATTAAAAGCAAGCCTGCTTGATATGGAAGGAAACCATAAAAAGCTCAATATCCTCAAAAACAATAGCTACTCAGAGTATTTCGAACAGGCCAAAAGCACCTTCGAAGAGGCCTTGCAGGAAGTTGTTCAATTGTCGCTTGCAACAGAGAGCGGGAAGGCATGGCAGGACTTTGAATACAGCTACAATCGCCACAGAACTGGACTATGGGACAAGGGCGTTCCACCCGAAATCGGCTCCAAGTGGGTCACTGAGCAGGTTGTATCCATTTGGATTAAAAATATAAGCCGCGCTAAACGACTCAATCAGCAAGAGATAGAAGACAACATGCGTGGACTCAACGAGAGAAGCCGCATAAGTGCCCAAAATGGCTTTTATGGATTCTGCATAAGTGTTCTGGTCGGTTTTGTCGGTATCTGGTTTATTACCAGATCATTTTTCACTCCACTGAAGACACTTGCCCGGGCTCTGAAACGAATCTCCATTGATAAATTGCATCAACCCATCAATCTCAAAGGAGGAGAAGATTTCATTGAACTGGCAGCTTCCTATAACGATATGAGCCGACAACTCAATGAAGAGGAGAATATCCGGAATGAATTTATTGCCACCCTGAGTCATGAAATCAGAACCCCGCTTTCATCTATTCGAGAATCAGTAAACATGATTATTGAAGAGGTTTTTGGGCCAATAAATGACAAGCAGCGTAAATTTCTGACCATTGCCAGCGTTGAAATCCAGCGGATTAATAAACTTCTCAACTATCTGCTCAATGTGTCCGTCCTCGAGTCTGATGTACGCAAAAAAAAATCTGCCCGCCTTAATACAAAACAATTAGTAGTACGCAGTACCGAAACTTTTGCTTCCTTTGCCGAGAAGAAGAAAGTAACCTTGATAGTCCAAGATACGGCTCATTGTCCCGATCTGTTTGGAATAAGGGAAGAGTTGCAGCAGGTATTTGTCAATATCATAGGCAACGCCATCAAGTATTCGCCAGAAAAAGGAACCGTGACAGTCTCGTGGATGAAAGATACCAAGAGAAAATACCTGCTCTTCCAGGTGTCCGACACCGGTCCCGGTATTGCCGACGACGAGCAGTCACTCGTCTTCACGAAATATTACCGCACCAGAACAGCACGGATTCATGTTGACGGTGTAGGGTTAGGACTGGCAATTTGCAGAAAAATTGTCGCCAGTTATGATGGAAAGATACAAGTCACAAATAATAAAGGCCGTGGATGCACCTTTTCCTTTTCACTACCAACTCGATCATAAGGCGAGTATAATTAATGCAGATGAAACCAGGTCTATTTCCTCAATAATGAGGATCATGCCATCAAGATTTGAGTGCGCCGGGAACGGTAACAGATGTACCTCAAAAAGATAATACAGAGTACTTTAACGAATATGCACGTAACTCAATCTGTTTTTTTTTGGCAAATGCCCACGGTGTTTCTCGCCGTCTTGCTCCTGTTTCTCTCTACCTCCTGTACAGAGATAACGCCGCAGAATTTACCCGCACCTGTTGACTATCATGCCCAGGCGTTTGCGGAAAAGCTCTTTATCAACGGTGACTTCCAAAATGCCCTCCTGCAATACGAGCAGATATATGAAACTGCGCTTTCACCGCAGGACAAAAACCATGCTCTTTATGGACTGGCATGTACGCAAATGATCCTGGCCCGTAATGCAGATCAATTGGTCGAGGCGATCGGCAATCTGCAAAAGTGGGATGCTGATAAGGGCAGGGCGCCATTTACAGAAAATAGACGCCTTCTCATACTGGCGTTGCAACAGCAAAGTTCGCTCATAAAAAATAAGGACAAGACTTTGACAGAAAGTCAAAATCGACAAGACTCTGTTATCGTCGACCAGCAGGCAAAGATCACCCAGATGACAACCACGAATGAACAGTTACAATTCGAGATCAAGAAACTGCAAAAGCAGATTGAAGAAATCGAAGCAATTGACGAAAATGTCCAGAGTAAAAGAAAGCCTTTATGAAAAGTGTAATACATGTCCTGATAGTTGATGACGATACGTCTATTTTAGAAGTTTTAGATGCCCGATTGTCGGCTGCCGGTTTTGCCACTCACAAGGCGTCCAGCGGTCCCGAGGCTCTGGAAATTCTGAACAACGAGCGTGTTGATGTACTTGTATCTGACATAAAGATGCCGGAGATGAGCGGCCTGGAACTACTCAAAAAGATCCGACCAAATTTTCCGCAACTACCGGTTATTTTTCTCACGGCTTACGGCACAATCCCCGATGCTGTAGATGCCGTGAAAGCCGGTGCCATCGACTATCTCGCCAAACCTTTTGACGGAAAAGAACTTGTAAAAAAGATTGAAAAAATTATCGCCACTTCATGGCAACCAATCGATTCTCGCTCTGAAATTGAAGATGGCATAATCTGGGGCAAAAGTACGCCCATGGCTGAGCTGAAAGAAATGCTGCTGAAAGTCGCCGTAAGTAACGCCAACGTATTGATATTAGGAGAAAGTGGAGTTGGGAAAGAATGTGTGGCCAGAATGCTGCACAATTTCAGTCCCAGAAAAAATAAACCGTACATTGTCGTCGACTGCGGTTCCACCCCCTCGGGCATTTTAGAGAGTGAACTCTTTGGTCACGTCAAGGGATCCTTCACCCATGCCATCAACGACAAAAAGGGTTTAATAGAAGCCGCCCACAGCGGCACCCTGTTTCTCGATGAAGTAGGTAATATTTCTCAGGAAATGCAAAGCAGGCTCCTTCGTTTTCTGGAAGAAAGAACCATTCGACAAGTAGGAGCCATCAAAGAAACCGACGTCGACTGTCGGGTAATTGCCGCGACCAATGCCGACTTGAAAGCAGATGCCGAAGAAGGGAAGTTCAGACTTGATCTTTACTATCGACTGAAAGTTGTCACCCTTACTGTGCCACCGCTTCGGGAAAGACGGGAAGATATTCCTGAATTAGCCCAATTTTTAGTCGACAGCTATACCGAAAAGAACAACCTGCCGCACCTGATGCTCCCGCAAAAAACCATGAATTGGCTGCAGACACTTTCCTGGCCCGGTAACATCCGAGAGCTGAAGAACGCCCTGGAGACGGGAATAATCCTCTGCACAAACAACCAGATTTTACCGGAAGACCTCCAACTGGATGAGGAAGCCATACCCATGAGTGAAAGTTCCGATCCGAACTTTTCCATTGAACAAAGTGAAAAAGAGGCAATTATCCGGGCTTTACGACAGACCAAAGGAGTAAAAAAAGACGCGGCGGAATTATTGGGTATCAGCCGCAGAGCTATCCAGTATAAGAGCAAAAAATATCACCTTAACTCCTCTGATTTTAAAAGCTGACACTGCAGAAAACAGGGGAGCAAACCGCAATGGCCTGCTCCCCTTAAAACAGAAAGTTTACCTGAATCCTTGTACTTTATACCTGCCAGCCTTTTGAGTGGCTCAAATCACCGTCTTTGCCAATGACAAAACATTCGCAGTCTGGCTGGCTGTTGATGAACTGAACGCCGGCAACAGGTTCCATTAAAAAACACTGGTTGCCAAAGCGTCGGCATCCATGACAGTCGGAGCGATGCCTGTCAATTTCCTTGAAGGCCAGGCCGATTGCCTGCTCAGCCTCATCCCGTGAAGGATGGATTGCCGTCATCGCCACAAAAATCCCCATTGCCAAACGGGTATCCGTTACTTTGTATTCTTTGGGACCAAAGAATAAGGCCTCGGCCTTTTCTACCGACAATTCAACAAATGCGTCCGATCGAATTATATTCGGTGCACAATTTCATAATGCCCATTATCATTTCAAAATGTATTCCACTCTACTAG
>CBDTUM010000124.1:0-13169 GCA_965363495.1 uncultured Desulfopila sp. | reverse complement strand
TTGAGGAGTGTTCTTTGTAATCCCGCCTAAAAGATTTGCGGGATAAGTTCCTTCACGAAAAGATTATCTTGTATACAGCACAAGATAATCTTTTCTAAGTCACTAATAATTCAGGAGTTACACTGATGTTCAGGCAAAGTGTGAATTGTGACATGCTCAGTCCGGTTTCGTTTCTTACCCGGAGCGCTCGGGTATATCCGAACAAGGTTGCCGTGGTCTATGGAGATCTCAGGTACACCTACCGTGAATTCCAGGAACGCATCCACCAACTGGCAAATTCGCTGCTGGAGCAGGGAATCGGGGTCGGTGACAAGGTCGTTTTCATCTGTCCCAATACACCTCCTCTGCTTGAGGCACATTACGCCATCCCCATGATTGGCGCTATTTTAGTATGTGTAAATACTCAGCTCTCGAGCCAGGAATACCTCCATATCATCAATCATTCCGATGCAAAGGCTCTTTTTGTCGACAACGAATATGTAGCTCAGATTCTTCCGGTTGAAAGTGAGTTTGGGCAGGTCAAATTGACCGTCAACATCTGTGAAAAAACCTGTTCACTCCTGCTGCAGGGCCCTGAATATGAATCTTTTCTTCTGGGCAGTGCGAAGACAGCGCCCGTCGTTGAAAGAATCATCGATGAAAACGCGCTGATCTCCATCAATTATACCTCCGGAACGACAGGCAAACCGAAAGGGGTTATGTACAGCCACCGCTCTACCTATCTGCATACTCTGGGTGAGATTGTTGAATCATCGCTGAAACCTGACTCCGTGTATCTCTGGACCTTACCGATGTTTCATTGCAATGGCTGGAGTTTTCCATGGGCGGTCACTGCAGTGGGGGCAACCCATGTCTGTCTGCGACAATGTCTGCCGACAGAAATTTTTCAGTTTATCGAAAATGAAAATGTATCCCATCTCTGTGCTGCACCCACGACCCTGCTTATGATGATCTGCTCTCCAGAGGCGGCCAGGGTGAGGCTGCGCCGTCCCCTGGAGATTCTTACTGCCGGCGCTCCTCCTTCACCAAGTATCATCCAGGGGATGGAGGAAATTGGCGCAAATGTCACGCATGTATACTGCCTGACTGAGCTGCATGGCCCCCACAGTGTCTGTGCCTGGCAACCTTCCTGGATTGAGCTTGACCCTGAAAAAGTATCGAGAATGAAAGCGAGACAAGGGGTCGCATATACCACCAGCATTCATCTGGAAGTGGTTGATTCACTCACAATGCAGCCTGTACCGGCTGATGGACAGACCATGGGTGAGGTGGTGATGCGGGGCAACAATGTCATGCTCGGATATTATAAGGACCAGGAAGCAACGGATCGAGCCTTTCGGGACGGCTGGTTTCACAGCGGTGACCTGGGTGTCATACATCCCGATGGCTATATCCAGTTAATGGACCGAGCCAGTGATGTCATCGTCAGGGGGGGCAACATCATCTCTTCCATTGAAATTGAGGACATTATCTACCAGCACCCTGATGTGCTCGAAGTCGCCGTGGTGGCAACTCCTGATCCAGTCTGGGGGGAAGTGCCGAAAGCATTTGTCGTTGCCAAATATGGCACAAATCCGACAGGAGACGAAATTATCGCTTTCTGCCGGAAAAACCATGCGGAGTATAAAGCACCACAAACTGTTGAATTCTGTCAGCTGCCGAAAACGGCAACCGGCAAAACTATGAAAGCTAAACTGCGGCATCAGGAATGGTTTGGCCAAAAACGCAATGTGCGTTGAGAAAGGCTGGTTGGCCACAATATTCCGACAAGTGTGATGCAAGAGCGTCATCTCGATCAACCCTTACTGGAGCGATAAGCAAATGAATAAAGTTGTTATTGTCAGTGGATGCAGGACGGCTGTGGGCGCGTTTGGCGGTACTTTGAAAGATGTACCGGTCGTTGACCTGGGGGCTTTGGTCCTACGGAATACTTTAGAAAAAGTTGGCTTACGCCCGGTTAAGGGCAGCGATTTCAGCCAGACTGTACCCAAAAAACTGGCCAACCAGGAAGAACTTGCCTTCGAGAGCCAATATGCCAAATGGGACGCAGGGGCAAAAGAGATTGCCATAGATGAAGTCATCATGGGCAATGTCCTGCAGGCAGGGCAAGGTCAGAATCCCGCGCGGCAGGCAATGATCAGAGCAGGAATATGTAAGGAAACTCCAGCATTTGGTATCAACAAAGTCTGTGGTTCGGGCCTTAAAGCGATCGCCCTGGCGGCCCAGTCGATCATGACCGGGCAGGCGGATGTGGTGCTGGCCGGAGGTCAGGAGAATATGAGCCAGGCACCGATGGCCCTGCTTAAAGGGCGTTGGGGCTACCGTATGGAACTTACGGGGGTCGGAGAAGTCCATGATCTGATGGTCTATGATGCCCTGTATGAAATTTTCTATGGCTACCATATGGGGGTTACCGCCGAAAATATCGCCGAGAAATACAATATCAGTCGTGAAGATCAGGACCGGCTGGCCTGTCTCAGTCACGCCAGGGCAATGGAGGGCATCAACAAAGGGTATTTTGCCGAGGAAATTGTTCCGGTGAAGATACAGTCTCGCAAGGGGGAAATCATCGTTGATCGTGATGAACGACCGATGGTTACCGATATGGAAAAACTCGGCAGGCTCAGGCCGGTATTTGCTAAAAACGGCACGGTAACCGCGGGCAACGCCTCCGGCATCAATGACGGTGCAGCTGCGGTACTGCTGATGAGTGAGGAGAAGGCCCGGCAGCTTGGCCTTAAACCGCTTCTGACCATTGAGAGTTTTGCTTCCGGGGGACTTGATCCGGCGTTTATGGGCCTTGGACCGGTTCCGGCAATCAATCGTGCTCTGAAACAGGCAAAAATGACCATTGCCGATATGGAGCTGATTGAGCTCAACGAGGCTTTTGCCTCCCAGGCGATCGGCTGCATGCTTGAGCTCGGCATTGAAGTTGAAAAACCAAACCAGCTCGGCAGCGCTATCTCCATGGGTCATCCCGTCGGCTGCACCGGGGCCAGGCAGATGATTACCACAATCAATCAAATGCAGCGCAACAACTGCGCAACCGGGCTGATCAGCATGTGTATAGGCGGCGGCATGGGTATGGCCATGGTGGTAAGCAATAAGTGAGAAAACAAAGACAGAGGAGCACGTCATGCAGGTAAATACATTTGGTGTTATCGGAGCAGGTCAGATGGGCGGGGGAATAGCCCAGGTTGCAGCAGCAAGCGGAATGCATGTCATTCTTCATGATATATCTGTTGAATTCGTTGAACGGGGGATGGCAGTAATAACCAAAAACCTGCAACGGAGTGTAGAAAAAGGAAAAATATCCGACAGTGAAGTGCGGGGTATCCTTGACCGAATCACCCCCAGTACCGATATGAGCAAAATGCAAGCAGCCGACTTTGTGGTTGAGGCAGCTTCTGAAAATCAGGAGATAAAGTTCAAGATTTTTTCCCAGCTTGACGAAGTGTGTCCACCCCATACGATCCTCTCATCCAATACTTCTTCGATTCCTATTGGTCGTATTGCCTCTCAGACGAGAAGACCTGAAAAGGTCATCGGCATGCATTTTATGAATCCGGTACCGGTGATGAAACTGGTGGAGGTTATCCGGGCTCTCTCCACCTCTGATGAGACCTACCAGACGACAATAGAACTTGCCGAACAGATGGGAAAAACTCCGGCTGTTGCCAGTGATTTTCCTGGCTTTATTGCCAACAGGATCCTGCTGCCGATGATTAATGAAGCGATATTTTGCCTCTACCAGAGCGTTGGCAGCAAGGAGTCCATCGACACGGTGATGAAGCTTGGTATGAACCACCCCATGGGGCCTCTGGAACTTGCCGATCTGATTGGGCTTGATACGTGTTTGGCTATTCTGACTACCCTGCACCAGGGCTTGGGCGATCCGAAATATCGCCCCTGCCCTCTGCTTCGCCAATATGTGGAGTCCGGCTGGCTCGGTAGGAAAACCGGCAGAGGATTTTATCAATACTGATGGAATTATAACAACTTGAACAGCAAAATTAACCGATAGAATCAAACACCAACCAATGGGAGTACTACGATGAACTTTGAATTGACAGAAGAACAAAATCTCATCCGTGACATGGTAAGAACTTTTGCAGAGACAGAGCTCGCGCCATCGGCTAACGAGCGTGATGAGCAGGAGCTCTTTGATCGTGGTCTGATGTTTGCAAGACTTGCCGATCTTGGCTTGACAGGTATTGTCTTTCCCGAGGAATACGGGGGAGCAGGAGCAGATTATATCAGCTATGCGATCGCAGTAGAAGAGCTGTCGAGAGTGTGTGCCTCAACGGGTGTAACGCTGTCTGCCCACCTCTCTCTCGGCGCTAATCCCATCAATCTTTTTGGTACCGACGAACAGAAAAAGAAATTTCTTACGCCACTCGCCTCAGGCGAGGCCATGGGGGCTTTCGGGCTGACCGAACCTTCCGCAGGATCCGATGCCGGCGGAACCAAAACAACCGCTATGCGAGAAGGTAATCAATGGCTCGTCAACGGCAGTAAGATTTTTATAACCAACGGTGGAGAGGCGGATACCTACATCGTTTTTGCCAGGACGGATAAAACCGCTGAGAAGCATCACGGGATCAGTGCCTTCATTATCGAGAAAGGTACTCCCGGATTCAGTTTCGGCAAAAAAGAGAAAAAGATGGGGATCCGCTCGTCGCCAACCATGGAGCTGGTCTTTGAAAATTGCCATATACCCATGGAAAATTTACTGGGCGAAGAAGGCAAGGGCTTCAAGGTTGCCATGAAAACCCTCGATGGCGGGCGGATCGGTATTGCCTCACAGGCCCTTGGTATTGCCCAGGGCGCCCTCGATGCCACCATTAAATATGTTACCGACAGGGAGCAGTTCAATAAACCGCTCAGCGCCTTTCAGGGGGTTCAGTTTCAGTTAGCCGATATGGCGACCCAGGTCGAAGCGGCCAGGCTGCTGGTCTATAACGCCGCCTATCGAGCCAGTGCGGGTTTGTCCTACTCCCAGGAGTCGGCCATGGCCAAACTGTTTGCCAGCGAAACAGCAATGAAGGTTACTACCCAGGCTGTGCAGTTGCATGGTGGTTACGGATATACCCGCGATTTCCCCGTAGAGAGAATGATGCGCGATGCCAAGATCACTGAGATTTACGAGGGCACAAGTGAGATTCAGCGTGTTGTCATCGGGGCGAATCTGACCCGTTAAGAAAAGTCAGGGAATGGCTTTTGGCCATTCCCTTTCCTTGTACCAGCTTCCATGCAAAATATTCGGAGACCGTGATGGAATTTACCCGTGAAATTTACTGGAACGTGGGCCATGGTTTAACAACGCTCGCACCTATGTATCTGCTGGCCCTGGCGGCTGTTTCTGTCCTTGCTTATGGAGCCTTCCAGCGCATCAGGATCTATCGGCTCGGCCAGCCCCTCCAACGAACAGATCAACCGGCGGCCCGACTGGCGGCAATGGTGCGGAACATGTTGCTGCAGACCCGGGTATTGCGGGTGAAGGGGCCGGGTATTGCCCATGCTGTTTTTTTCTGGGGATTTGTCGCACTTTTTATCGGTACGTCGCTCATCGTCGTTCAGGCTGATTTTACCGACCTGCTTTTTGATTTCGTTTTCCTTAAAGGTACCTTCTACAAGATTTTCAGTATTGTGCTTGATATCGCCGGCGGTGCGGCCATCCTGATGCTGTTCGGTCTGCTGGTGCGCCGTTGGCTCGTCCGGCCTGCGGGACTTGAGACCAAGCGCGATGATGTCATCATGCACTCGCTTTTGTTTACAATCCTCCTGACCGGTTTTTTGATAGAGGGAGCAAGAATGGCAGTAACCGAGTTGAACTCTCCTCTCTCGTATTGGTCACCGCTTGGGCTGATGGTTGCAAAGGGACTAGGCTGGAGCATGACTGAACCATCCATACTCACTCTGCACAAGGGGCTCTGGTGGTTCCACCTGCTTCTGGCGATGCTGTTTATCTCGTTGATTCCGTACACCAAGTTCCGGCACATATTGACCACGAGTATGAACTATTTTTTTACTGACCGTGGTCCGGTCGGCAAACTTGCCACCGTCGATTTGGAAAATGAAGAGATTGAGAATTTTGGTGCCCGGCAGGTAAGCGAACTGAGCTGGAAAGATATATTCGACAGCGATGCCTGTACGCTCTGTAAGCGTTGTCAGGACAGGTGCCCGGCCTATGCAACGGATAAACCTCTCTCCCCGATGAAGCTTATTAGCCAAATAGGCGAGATCGCCAGGACCAATCCCAAAATGGATCTCATCGATGCGGTGACAAAAGATGCCATCTGGTCCTGTACGACCTGTCGTGCCTGTCAGGATATCTGTCCGGCTTCGATCGAACATGTCAATAAAATCATCGAAATGCGGCGGAATCTCGTGCTTATGGAGGGAGAGTTTCCCGGAGATGAGGTCATGGTCGCCATGGAGCAGGTCGAAGTGAACGGCAATCCTTTGGGCATGGGCTATGCCGCCAGGGGCGATTGGGCGGAAGGCTTGAATGTGCCAAGCCTTGCCGATGATCCTCATGTCGATGTCCTTTACTTTGTTGGCTGTTATGCAAGTTTTGATAAGCGCAATATAAAAGTTGCCAGGGATTTTATCACCCTGTGCCATGCCGCAGATATTAAAGTCGGCATTCTCGGCAAGGAAGAAAAGTGTTGCGGTGATCCGGTACGCAAGATGGGCAATGAGTATCTCTATCAGACTCTGGCTGTGGAGAATATCGAGATTATACAAAAGTATGGCATTACGAAAATTGTCACTACCTGCCCCCATTGTTTCAACACACTGACAAAAGATTACCGGGATCTTGGCTTAACCGTCCACGTTGAATCGCATGCAGTTTTCCTGGCCAGACTGGTGAAAGAAGGCAAATTACCACTCCGGGCGGAGAGCTTTGCATGCACCTATCATGACTCATGTTATCTCGGCCGTCATAACGGTATCTATGAAGCACCTCGACAGCTGATTAAAGCGGCGGGGGGACAGATCGTCGAAATGGCGAAAAACCGTGATCAGGCCTTTTGCTGTAGTGCCGGTGGGGGCAGGATTCTAGCTGAAGAAAAACTCGGCACGAGGATTAATATTAAAAGGGTGGAAATGGCCGCTGCGACTGGTGCGCAGACACTGCTTTCCAATTGTCCGTTCTGCCTGACCATGTTCGAGGATGGGGTTAAAGGAGCGAATGCCGAGGAGAGTTTAAGGCCTCGGGATATCGCTGAGATACTGGTTGAGCGTCTCCCCGGCTAATTTGACCGGGTATTTCCGTCGTCTATAACGCGTCGGGTGGTTCCAACGATCTATTTGTTTGGAGAAAAAGTTATGAAAATTCTTGTGTGTATGAAACAGGTTCCGGATATGGAATCCAAGTTCAAGATTGATGCAGACGGCGTCTGGTATGATCGGAGCGATCTCACCGTACTCTGCATTGGTCCCGATCAGGTCAAGGAGACCATGAAAAAAGCCCTGCCGGTGCTATAAAGATTGGTGGTAGCACGTGTCAAGGTAACCTTCCCTAGATTAAACCTATTGCTATGCTCCGGTATTCCTGGAGCATGATGGAGATTCTCGATGCCAACGGAACAACCTTTTACCCAAACCAGGACATTTAAAACCCTGCTCAACCAGTTCCAGACAACCTATACCAAAAAGGATAAAATCGTTACCGCGGAAGAGGCTGTTCGCATGATCAGGGACAACGATACTGTCGCGGTTGGCGGCTTTGCCTGTGTCGGCGTATGTGAGGAGATTGCCGCCGCACTGGAGCAATACTATCTCGAGACAGGGTCCCCAAAAGACCTAACTCTGATGTTCGCCGTTGCCACTGGCCCCGGCAACGACAGCAATAAAGGCCTTAATCATCTGGCCCACGAAGGGCTCATTAAACGTATTATCGGCGGTCACTGGGGTTTGGCCCCAAAAATCCAGAGGTTGGTTGTGGAAAATAAGGTGGTGGCGTATAACCTGCCCCAGGGCATTATCAGTCATATGTATCGCAATATCGCCTCGCAGAAGTCAGGTATATTCTCCGATGTCGGCCTGGGGACCTTTGTCGATCCCCGCAACGGTGGCGGTAAACTCAACGAGAAGACCACCGAGGATATAGTCCGGCTCATGGAGATCGATGGCAAAGAATATCTGTATTATAAAACCCTGCCGATCAATATAGCGGTCATCCGGGGAACGACAGCCGATACCAATGGTAATATCAGCATGGAGAAAGAGGCCCTGACCTTAGAGTCCCTTTCCATCGCCATGGCCGCGAGAAACTCCGGTGGACTGGTAATAGCTCAGGTTGAGCGGGTGTGCCGGGGCGGGTCCCTCAATTCAAGACAGGTCAAGATCCCCGGTATCCTTGTTGACTGCGTGGTGGTGGCCCGTCCTGAAAATCACTGGCAGACATTGGGAGAGTTCTACAATCCGGCCTTCAGCGGGGAAATGGAGGTTCCCATGGACGCGATCCCATCCATGGAGTTGTGTTGTCGAAAGATTATTGCCAGACGTGCCGCCTTCGAGATCAAACCAAACTGTGTGGTGAATCTGGGTATCGGGGTACCGGAAGGCATCGCCAGCGTGGCCAATGAAGAGCAAATCCTCGATTTCATGACCATGACGGCCGAGCCGGGGGTCATCGGCGGACTTCCGGCGGGGGGGCTCAACTTTGGGGCCGCCATCAACGCTTCCGCCCTCATCGATCAGCCCTATCAATTCGATTTTTATAACGGTGGCGGCGTGGACGTGGCCTTCCTTGGCATGGCCGAAACCGATCGTGTTGGAAATGTCAATGTGAGCAAGTTCGGCAAAAAACTGTCCGGGGCCGGGGGATTCATTAATATCAGCCAGAATTCCAAAAAGGTCGTCTTCATGGGCACATTCACAGCCGGGGGCATGAAATATGCGATCGATGACGGTCGCCTTATCATCAAGGAAGAAGGTCGTTTTAGAAAATTCGTTGATCAAGTGAATCATATTACCTTCAGCGGTTCTTACGGAGCAAAGTCAAAGAGGAAAATTCTCTATATCACGGAACGATGCGTCTTCGAGTTGGGAACAGAGGGGCCCGAACTGATTGAAATCGCCCCCGGCCTGGATCTTCAGAAAGACATTCTCGATCATATGGATTTCAGGCCTGTTATCCACGAGCATCTCAAACTTATGGACGCGCGTATTTTTAAACCCGCTAAAATGGAGTTGAAGGACGATCTCCTGAATATTTCCGTCGAAGACCGGATCACCTTTGATCACGATACCGAAACTCTGTTTGCTAATCTGGCCGGATATTCAGTCAAATCCATCGATGATGTCAATGCGATCGGGGATACCATTGCCCGTCTTCTCAAACCCTTGGGTAGAAAGGTCCCCGCCATCGGCAACTACGATCAGTTTGTCATCGATGCAGACCTGATTGACGACTATGCAGCGATGCAGCAGACGCTGGTGGAGAATTATTTTTCAAAGGTCAGCCGATATACTACCAGCGCCTTTCTGCGGATGAAGCTGGGCGATGCCCTGGAAAAACGAGGTGTATCGCCGCATATCTATGAAAGCCCGGAGGAGGCCCATGGGTTTCTGAAAAAATAATTCAGCGAGGTAGATAGCCGGGATTCTTTTTAATACTCGCTTGTCGGGTGCTCAGTTCAGTACCCCCTTGAGCGGAGTTAGTGCCTTACAGATTTTTTTCGTGCATAAAAAGCAAGAAAATAATCTGTAAGGCACTAACTCTTCACCTGTTCTCCGATTTCTGTTACAAGTGAGTTTTCACCCATCTGCCAGTCAGCGCTAGCTCGTCCCAGGTCATAGCAATAGAATGCAACTGAGACGTGAGGATGGATTGAGCAGAATCTTATTATCAGAAAAGAATGGAGAGAATATGTTTGCCGGAGCACGGATTCGTCACAAGCTTCTTTTCTACTATTCGCTTTTGTTTTTCCTTTCCCTGTCCATTGGCTTTGCCACCGTTTATGTTATTACCCGCAATACCATAGAAAAAAACATAGAAAGCGAACTGCACAATGCCGCAACAACCATTTACAACCTGGTAACGACCTCTCTTACCGTTTCCATTAAAAATTATCTGCGCGGCGCTGCTGAAAAAAACCTCCAGATTATCGAATCGTTCTATCAGGATTATCAGGATGGGCTCCTCACTGAACAGGAAGCCAAAGAGAGGGCCAGCCGCGTATTATTGAGTCAGACTATCGGAGAATCAGGGTATATTTACTGTCTCAACAGCAGTGGTATTGTCGTCGTTCATCCGCAAAAAGCTTTGCTGCAAACTGATGTTTCAGAATATTCCTTTGTCAGAGATCTCCTGGCGAAAGAACGGGGCTATCTCGAATACGACTGGAAAAACCCCGATGAGCAACAGAGTCGCCCTAAAGCGTTGTATATGATCCATTTTACGCCATGGGACTGGTTGATTTCAGTTTCCTCCTATCGCGAGGAGTTTAAGGGCCTGGTCAATGTTGATGACTTCAGGCAAAGTGTGCTCGATGTGCAGTTTGGTAAAACAGGCTATGCCTTTGTCATGAACAATGAAGGCACGGCAATTATTCATCCCCAACTTGAAGGCGTTAATATCTTGACCGTGGAAGGCCTGCCTAATGAATATCTTGCCTCCATCCTTAAACAGAAAAATGGCCGGGTGGTGTATCCCTGGAAGAACCCGGGGGAGACCGAGCCACGAACCAAGCTGTGTCTTTTTAGCTACATAAAAGATTATAACTGGATTATAGGAGCAGCGAGTTATCTTGAAGAATTCTATGGTCCACTGCGCACCATTCGGACTGTAATCATAGTTACCTTCAGCATCACCATGTTGCTGGTATTGACACTGACTTTTAAGATCAGTGACTCGATTACCAGTCCTTTACGGAATTTAATGGAAAAATTCACCGATGCCAGTAAAGGTAATTTCAATCTGCGTATGGCAGTCACTTCCAAAGATGAGCTGGGACAGATGGCCATGTTCTTCAACAGATTCATGGAACAGCTTGGTGATTACAGCAGCAATTTAAAACAGCAGATACAGGTTCGGCAGGAAGCGGAAAACAGCCTCAGGGAAAGTGAAGAACGCTATCGCTCGGTAATGGAAGCCGCTGCTGATCCCATTGTAATTTATGACATGCGAGGGCAGGTGACGTATTTTAACCCTGCATTCCATACCGTTTTTGGCTGGAACCTTGAGGAATGCCTCGGTAAAAAACTGGACCATTTCGTACCACAGGAAAATTGGCCGGACACAGAGCTGATGATCAATACTATCCGGGAGGGCAAGGTCCTGCCAACTACAGAAACAAAACGATATACCAAGACCGGAGAAATCCGCAATGTCAGCATCAGTAGTGCGGCCTTTCGGGGCCATCTGCACCAGCTTGTTGGCAGTGTGGTCATTCTCCGTGATATTACCGAAACCCAAAGACTGACCAGACAATTAATGGATATTGGTGACAATGTCCGTCAGATCATCGGCCAGGATCTCCATGATGATCTTTGTCCACATCTTATTGGGATCGGTGGGCTTGCCTCTGCTTTAAAAACGACTATTAAAAAAAATAATGGTGATGGGGAGCGTCTGGCCGAAAAAATTGTTGAACTGATAGGCGAAGCAACTTCCAAGGCACGGGGATTGGCAAGAGGCCTTTGTCCGGTTCATCTGGTGGCGTATGGTCTCCAGTCAGCGTTGAAGGAAATTGCTGAAAAGACGCAGGTGGCGACCAATATTCATTGTACCTTTAGTGGGGATGCTCCCCTGAATATTCACGACAATACCTTGGCGACCCATCTCTATTATATTGTTCAGGAAGCAGTAAATAATGCGGTAAAACACTCTGGCGCTTCGTCTATTGACATATCTCTTGAACAAAAAGATGCATATATTCACCTCTGGATTATTGATGACGGCCGGGGTATAAAAAAGAAGCAGGAAAGAAAAGGTATTGGCCTGCAGATCATGAAATACCGGGTTCTGGTTATTGGTGCCTTTCTCGAAATCACCAGCAAGAGTGAAAGTGGAACGATTATTCATGTCTTCATGAAAAAATCGGAAAGTATGCAGCAATAGCATGTACGTAACCGTTTAGCGGAAAACAAATCAAGCTTGCATAACCTCAGCACTGTAAGCGTTTGCCAGTGCTGGAGACAAAGCAGATTTGGTGCTGGTGAACGCTTACGCATGTACAGCGGAGAGAACGGATGGCCCCGCAGAAAAAATATAAGGTACTGATTGTTGATGATCATCCCATTTTCTGTCTTGGAATGAGTGAGCTGATTAACACGGAAGAGGATCTCGTGGTATGCGGCAGTGTCGAGTCGATGAAAAAAACCGGCGAAGCGATTGACCGTTTCCAACCCGACCTGATTGTTGTCGACATTTCCCTGAAAGACGGCAACGGCATTGATCTCGTGCAGGAGATAAAAAAAGACTATGGACTGCCTATGCTGGTGCTTTCCATGTATGATGAATCTCTTTACGCCGAGAGGGCACTGATGGCCGGGGCCAGCGGTTATATCATGAAACAGGAGGCGATCTCTCTGGTGGTTGAGGCTATCCGCTGTGTTCTGAATGGTGATATCTATGCCAGCTCCACAATCAAAGATAAAGTGTTCAAGCGCATGACCAGCCAGCAGAATACCGACAGCAGATCTCCTCTGGACGTGCTCACGAACCGTGAACTGGAGGTCCTGCGCTTGATCGGTGAGGGATTTTCCACCAAGGAAATTGCCGACCGTCTTCATCTCAGTATCAAGACAATCGGCACCTACCGTGAAAATCTTAAAGAAAAGCTGCAACTCAAGCATTTCACCGGCCTGGTCAAATTTGCCGTGCACTGGTCCAATAAAATACTGCACTAACCCCGGGAACTGGGAACCGGGAAGAAAACCGTTACCTCGCCATAGTTGCAACACCCCTATTTACTTTCATAACAGATATACTACATTGTATCCTATCTGTTTGTAAAGTTGCCTATCCCGGTTCTTCCGGATTAAGCGTACTTGTCGGAAAAATGAATGAAAAAAAGTGGACATATAGTCCTTATCAAAGCAACCAAGCAAGAGATAAGGAGGGTTCCACATGTCCACAATCCTACTGTGCCATGGATTCGGTATCCTGGGGTATCGCTATATACGAAATGACTACCAACAAGGGGGCATCA
>CBDTUM010000123.1:0-13170 GCA_965363495.1 uncultured Desulfopila sp. | reverse complement strand
GTTTTTTATGCACCAATGATCCAGCATGTAATAAGTGCAACGCTGCCCCTTCGTCCATTACAAACTGTGATTATAGTCGGCCATCAAAAAACTGCTGTTGAGGAAGCACTGCAATCTTTTACAGTGACCAGTGTCATTCAAAAAGAGCAGCTTGGTACAGGCCATGCCGTCCTGGTTGCTGAAGAAGCCATAGTTGAAGAAGCCAACACAGTGATGATCTTATGTGGTGATACACCGCTTATTCAAGCGGAAACTTTGCAGGCAATGTTTTCCTACCATCAGCAACACCATGCAGCACTCACCCTGATGACCACTGTGCTCGACAATCCCACCAACTACGGCCGTATCGTCATTGATACGAATAATAAAATACAGGGTATTGTCGAACAAAAAGATGCGAATCAGGAACAACGCCAAATAAAAGAAATCAATGCGGGAATATATTGTGTTGAGAAGACACTTCTTTTTTCCGCCTTAAAAAAGGTTGGTACCGATAACAGCCAGGGCGAAGTGTATCTCACCGATATTGTCAAACTCGCGGTTGAACGCGACCTGATAGTTGAAAGATTTCAAGCGCAAGCACCTATTGATGTCCTTGGCGTTAATTCTCGTGTCGAACTCGCAGATGCCCAAAATCAATTGCAGATACGCAGAAACAGATCCTTAATGCTGCAGGGGGTTTCCATGAACCATCCTGAGACGATCTGCGTTTCCCCAGATTCCTGTATCGAAAGAGATACTCTTCTTGATCCTCTTGTCAGTATTTCCGATGGAAGCCGAATAGGTCATTCCTGCCGAATAGGCCAGGGCGCTATTTTAAAGAACTGTCAACTTGGTGATAACGTTTCTATTGGTCCATATAGCTGCTTGTCCAGCGGCTCTTTTGCAACCGGAACAACATTGCCTCCATTCAGCAAAAACTGAGCACCCAGGCGTTCATCCTCACCGACCTGGCGAGTAATCAAACGTGAGCAAAAGCTCGGTAAAATTAAAGGGAGATACACCATGACTAATTTAAAAAAAATGTATTCGTCAATATTGGGCGACAGTTTTCCTATGGAGATGACCATTTCATTTGGTGATCAACAGCTCTTTTATAAGAAAAAAACCTGGAAAATAGGCCTCGAAGATGGAACCTTTGACGAACGGGGTGTCCGGTATGGCGAGAATCCCGACCAGGAGGCAGCGCTGTATGAACTCGTCAACGGCAATCTCACTCTAGGAGAATGTCATTTTATTGAACCAGGCAATGGACTGGTTTCGGCAATTACTGTTGAAGATATGCTGCAGGTAGGGAAACACCCGGGGAAAATTAATCTTACCGATATTGATAATGGGCTGAATATTGTTAAATATCTGATGGATAAACCCGCCTCGGTCATTCTCAAACATAACAATCCTTGCGGAGCGGCCTATGGCGATGATCTGGCGACGGCCTTCGATCGGGCCTTACGTACGGATCGCATCGCCGCCTTTGGCGGAGCTGTCGTGTTAAACCGGACCTGCGACATTGATACAGCTGAACTGCTGGTAAAGAATTATCTTGAGGTGGTCTGTGCTCCGGAATTTGACGACGGCACCCTGGAAATTTTAGGAAAGTTAAAAAATTTGCGTATCATAAAAATCGCCGATATCTCCCGCCTTGCCGAATTCGAGAAATTCCGTTTTGTCGATTTCAAGAGCCTGATTGACGGCGGTATAATTGCCCAACAGTCAGCGGTCAATTCAATCCGCAGCATCGACAACCTTACTGCGGCAACCACCACATGGAAAGGCCAGGAATACAAATGTGAACGACAACCTACGCAAGCAGAAATCGACGATATGATTTTCGGCTGGGCGGTTGAACACGGGGTAACTTCAAATTCGGTATTGTACATCAAGAACGGCTGTACAGTCGGTATTGGCACGGGAGAGCAGGACAGGGTTGGGGTTGCGCAAATTGCCGTGCACAAAGCATACATAAAGTATGCTGATATCCTCTCTTTTGATGCCCATGGTATTGGCTATGCGGATCTTGAACTTGCCATTCGCAAAGGAGATAGAGATCGGGCTGACAAAGAGGCCATTGATGCACAGGTGCAAAAAGAAAGGGCTAATTTGTCCGGTTCGGTGATGATTTCTGATGCCTTCTTTCCCTTCAGAGACGGGGCGGATGTGGGCATTGCACAGGGTATTTCGGCAATTCTTCAAGCCGGCGGTTCTCTGCGCGATTTTGAAACCGTCCAGGCGTGTAACGAGGCCGATCCTCAAGTCGCCATGATGTTTACCGGCCAGAGATCGTTTAAGCATTGATGGCACCGTAGAAAGGTTCCCATGCAGCGCATGGGAACCAAGGCGAATGGTTGGCTGTAAACGGCTACACCAGAACGGCTTGAAAAAAAATGACGTAACCTGCCGTGCAGACGGAAAATGCCAGCACCAAGAGCAGCAACAACAGGGAACACACCCGAACTATGCTCCCAGCTACCGATTTTTTCTTTGTTGATCTTTTTTTTCGAGTTGTTTTTTTCTTACGAAATATCATGTAACACTATATAAATAATGGTTATCGACTGAACTAAAATCTCGAGCAGCATAATTATTTTTCTCGAGTAAGCACATAACGGGCGAGTCCTTCCAGCAAATCACGGTCAAAACTTACCGTTTTTTCAACAAAAACAGAGAGTACTGCGGTCGCCCTTGTCACTGCATCCTCGGCTCTTATCCTGGCTTCGGCAAAGCCGCCGTATTTCGAAATAAGGGTATAGACCTCTTCGAGACACAAAGATCTCCCAACATCGTCGGCCAATATTTCCATGAGACGGCTCCGATCAACCAAAGACGCCTTTTTGAGAGCCAGGATCAGCGGCAGCGTCATCTTGCCTTCGGCCAGGTCGTTCCCTACAGCTTTGCCGGTTTTTGCCGAATTGCCTTGATAGTCAAGAAGGTCATCAATAATCTGGTAGGCACAACCTAAATGGACACCATACTCCCGTAGTGCTTTGACTTTCAGCGCATCACCGCCGCCGAACAACGCACCGACTTCGCAGGCGGCAGAAATGAGCAGCCCGGTCTTGCCCATGACCGCCTCATAATAATCCACCTCTGACAAGTTGTGTCTTTTGGTATTTCTGAGCTGCATAAATTCGCCATCGACCATGCCGGTTGTGGCTTTGCAAAAAACATCCAGCCCTGCCTGACCTGAATACCTGCCGACCGTAGCCATAGCCAGTGCATGCAAAAAATCGCCGGCAAGAATAGCCGCAATGATACCGAATTTTTTATAGACAGATTGTTTTCCCCGTCGTGTTGCCGATTGATCGATAATGTCATCATGAAAAAGAGTTGCCGCATGCAGGTACTCAAAGGCCCCTCCCAGTCGGTATGCGTCGTCCTCCATGCTGCCACAGAGTCTCGAAGCGACAACCACCAGGAGCGGACGAATTCTTTTTCCTCCGTTGAAAAGTCCATAATGCAGAACCTCAACAAGCAGGTCATCAATATCGGGGGTCAATCGGGCTAGATCGGCCCGCATAGACGCATCAATTTTTCCAGCCTCTCTTTTTACAGCAACAAGAATCGGCTCCGGTGATACTACGCTTGGCATTTATTTATCACCCTCAGTACGTTCGGCAAGAACTGGTTCAGCATAAAATTTTGCGATATCAAGCAGGTCTCGGGTAACCGGAGATGCAGGCAGACTTCGAAGAAACACTCGTCCATATCCTTTTTTAAAAAGACGCACATCCATAATGGCGATCACTCCTCTATCGGTAACTGACCGCATCAAACGTCCAACCCCCTGGCGCAAAGTCAGAATTGCCCGGGGTACCTGGAACTCAAAAAATGGTTTTCCACCATCTTCTTTGATCCGCTCTATTCGGGCCTTGATGACCGGATCACTGGGTACTTCAAAGGGCAGTTTCTCTATAATCACACAACTCAGCGACTCGCCGACGACATCGACCCCCTCCCAGAAACTGGCAACTGCCAGTAAAACAGAATGGGTCTCTTCCCGGAAACTATTCAGCAGAGCATTTCGTGAAGCCCTGCCCTGGACCAGCACCGGGTAATCTGATCTCCCCTCAAGAAATGCCGCCAACGCATCCATTCCTTTAAAGCTGGTGCAGAGCACCAGGGCCCGCCCCTTGCTTAACTGCAATATTTGTAATACGCGCTCTCCGACACTGGACAGAAAACCATGGTCCGTCGGCTCCGGAAAACTCGCCTCCGGAACATAGATAAGCGTTCGATTCTGATAATCAAAAGGCGAACTGAATTGCAGGACCTCGGCGTCTTCATCTAACCCCAGCCGTTCTTTTATATAAGAAAAAGAACCCCCGGAAGAGAGCGTGGCCGAAGTCAAGATACAGGAATCGACATTGGAGTAGAGATTTTTTTTCAGCTCATCCGCCACTTCAATCGGTGTTGCCGAAAGAATCACGGTTCGTTCCCTCTTCTCATACCAATGGACACATGTATGATTATTGTCATCGTAAAACAGTCCGATGTCACGCAATTTATCGTTCTGCTCCCCTGCCCTTTTGATGAGTACGCTCCAGCTGTCTCCAAAAGAAAGGTAATCACCCATACGGTCAGCGAGTCCGGTTATCTCGACAGAAAGAAGTTCTACTTGTTCTTTCCACACCTTCTCCGTCAGTTCCTCTACCAGAGAGTGCAGAAAAAACCGCCCTGATTGTACCGGAAAAATTCGCCCAAAGGCATCGATGCTCATTTTGAGCCCGTGCAACGCCGGCAGCAAAGTGTCAATCATCTCCGGAGGCAGATCCATTTTGGACTGACGTTCGATATCGCCCAACAGATCGATCAGCTGATATTGACTAAAGCTTTTGCCAAAAAAAGCAGAAGCGACATTTTCCAGATGGTGCGCCTCGTCGAAAATGACTGTTTCATATCGGGGCAATAATTCTCCAAAGCCGGATTTTCGTAAAGCCAGATCGGAAAAAAAGAGATGATGATTGACAATGAGCAACCGCGCCAATCCGGCTTTTTTCCTGAGTTGATTGATAAAACAACTGGCAGCTTCTGGACAGTCCGTCCCCAGACATTGATTCGACTGCGATGATATTTTTGACCACAGGCTGGCTTTCTTGCTCAACCAGGCAAGTTCAGCCCGATCCCCGGTTACAGTCTTTTTCAGCCAGCTGTCGATTTGTTCAACCCAGGGATCATCAACCAGAGAGAGTTGAGGATTGGAGCGATATTGATACCAGCGATAGTGACAAAGATAGTTTTCTCGACCTTTTATGCAAAGTGCAGCGATCTTTTTGTCTAAAACTTTTTCAACCAGAGGAAGATCTTTATTTACAATCTGATCCTGCAAATTAAGAGTTGCCGTGGAGATTACCACTCTTTTGCCAGACAATGCGGCCGGGATGAGATACGCAAGAGTCTTGCCGATACCGGTTTCGGCTTCGACTACAAGAACTCGGGCCTTGTTTTCATCGGATTTTTTTTCGTCTGTTCTCAAAAGGACAGCAGCCACAGCCTCAGCCATAGCAAACTGGCCGTCTCTCGATTCAAAATTGGCAAGACACCGTGCGATTCGTCCCCCCTGCCCAAAAATATCTGTCAGTTGCGTCATTGTGTAAAAACATCCCGTTAAATGAAACCGCACTATACAGCAGAATTCCTGGCGCAGTAAGACGATTATACCATTTATTTCAAGGTTGAAAAAATAATTTCCTCAAAAGGATGATTACTTTTGCACAGAGACAACTTTTTATGCTAGAATAACTGTTTCTATTTCTTTTAAGCAGCTGACAATTCCCCTCAGAATTACTGATATGGTTGAAATACTTCTCCCGCAGAATTCCATTTCATCACTTCCCATCGCTGAGCTACTTTCACCTGGAGAGGTTGTCGCGGTTGTTGATGACTCCGCCGAAATTGTCCTTCTGCTCTCGCATTATCTCACCAATATTGGCTTTACCGTTGTCTCTGCCAGCAGCGCCAGCCGGTTCTACCAACTTATGACCACGGAAAACGTTGCCCTGGTCCTCCTTGACATCGGCCTGCCCGATCAAAACGGCTACGAAGTACTGAAAGATATCGCACCGAGTCATCCTGATCTTGGCATCATCATGGTCACCGGTACCATCGATATCGCCGTCGCTCTTGACTGTCTACGCCAGGGTGCAGACGATTATCTGACCAAACCGATAGGCGTTGATCAGCTGAGTTACACCGTGCAGAATACCTTACAAAAACGGCGCATGGCCATCGACAATCGGCTTTTTCAGCAGGAGCTCGAAAAAACCAATGCCCGAATGCGCTTCCTGCATCATCTTACCCTGAAGATGAATACCGCCTATCTCAATACTGTTGAGCTGCAAGGCATTCTTCGAGCGATTCTGGTTGGCATCACGTCCAATGACGGCCTGCGTTTCAACCGGGCGTTTTTGGCAATGTACAGTGAAGACGGCAATTATCTTGAGGGTAAAATGGCCATCGGTCCGGCCTCCAGAGAACATGCCGGACAAGTTTGGAGCTCAATAAAGGAAAAAGGTTTACATCTCGACGATATCCTTACAACCATCCAGCAAAAAAATAGCCAGGAAGATGTGGAGGTAAACAGGATCATCCATACCTTGCGAATCTCCACGAAAGAAGTAGATCATGTGCTGCTCCATGCGAGTCAACTGAAACGGCCAATACTTGTGCAGAACGGCGTCGCCGATGGGTTTCGAGTTCCCGAAGAGTTTCTTCGTACCTTTGGAGACGCACCATTCGTCGTTGTCCCTCTTTATTCGCCAAGTAAAGCACTAGGCGTAATGATCGTGGATAATTTTGTAACGGGAGCGACAATCACAGAGGGAGACATTAACGGACTGGAAATTTTTGCCAGCCAGGCAAGCCTGGCCATTGAACACAGCCATCTGTATGCCGAAATGGCAGAAAAAATAGCCGCTCTTGAACTCGTCACCCAGGAACTCGATAAAAGCCAGAGCCTGCTGGTTGAAGCCGAACGGATAGCGGCAATTGGCCAAATGTCCGCCCAGCTCCTGCATGCGATCAGGAATCCATTGACCTCAATTGGCGGGACCTCACGACTGCTGGTCAAAAAGACCAATGATCCCAATATCTCGAGTTTTCTCAACATAATTACCCAGGAATCTTCGAAAATTGAAATGATACTTGAAGACCTTTTCAATTTCGTCGAGGATACAAAACTGACAATTGGTCTTCATCCGTTATTTTCACTTATACGCAAGACCTTGATGATTTTTTATATAACGATGAAAAAGCAGAACATCGAGTATACCTTGGCTCTTGATGGACCTGGACCATCGCTGTCGATTGATGAAAATAGAATTCGCCTGGTATTTCTTCATCTTATTAGAAATAGCCTGGAGGCGATGCCGGATGGGGGCACCCTCCGGATCGAGGCACACGAAGATGCACAGTTTGTCACGATACGCCTAAGCGATACCGGCCCGGGAATACCCCCGGAAACGCTGCCGCACGTCAAAGATCCTTTTTTCACCACCAAAATATATGGCAATGGCTTAGGTCTGGCCCTGGTAGAACAGATAGTCAAGGCCCATGGCGGTAATTTTTCTATCCATGGCGGTCCAACCGGAGGAACTTTAGCCAGACTTCGCTTACCGAAAAACTCACCGCCTGCCAGCGGATAAAAAGCATCCTAAAAAGGCCAGACAGGCAGTCAAGACAAAAGTCGCTCGCAGCGCCAGCAGAAAACTAACACTCTCCGCCGCAGTATACTGCCCCAGTTTTCCTCCTCCGCTAAAAAAACTATACCACCAGGAAAAAAGAGCAGCGGCAAGAGTCGCACCTGTGACCATGCCAAGATTTCTGGCTGTGGCCAAAATCCCTGAGGTAATACCAAGATATTCTTCACTTACCCTGGATAACACAGAAGCGCTGTTTGGCGACAGAAATATAGATTGCCCAGCGCCCAGCAGAGCCAGTTTCACGGCGATTTCCATCGGCGTGCTGGTAGTCGATAACCAGGCCAGTCCCAAAAGAGCGATGCCGCTCAAAATCAACCCCCCCGTGGTCAGATATCTGGCGCCGATCTTATCGTAGAGCCATCCGGATAATGGTGATAAGACAACGATAGTTGCCGGCACAGCCATCATCAATTTGCCAACCTTGTCAACTGGATATAAAAAAATATATTCGAGATAAAATGGAATAATGGCCAGTACAGTAAATAAGACAGCAAAAGAAATGGCGGCCGTCATCACACCGGTCCAATAGTAGTTTTTTTTAAAAAGCGATACCGGTAAAATTGGATTGGTCGCTTTTTTTTCTGTGCGAATAAACAGAGAGACAAGCGCAATAAAGCTGACAATGAGCAGAACGTTGAGCGGGCTCAGAAATCGATCAAACCGATGAAAGATAAAGTTTCCGAGAACGACCATGACCACCCAGCAGCAACTTCCCTGCCAGTCGAACGGCAGGACAGATTTTTTATCTGCCTCGCTCAGCTGCTCGAGCAGAAAGAATTTACCCAGCACGACGGTGACAAAAGAGACCGGCAGGGTAATAAGAAAAATTGCCCGCCAGGAATAGTGGCTGAGCAACAGGCCGCTGACCAGAGGGCCGGTCAACAGGCCACAGGCCGTAGCGATCCCAACCAGGCCCAGACTTCGGCCGAGCTGGTCGGCGGGAAATACCGTTTTAATTATCGCCGGCCCCGAAGACATCATCATCGATGCGCCAAGCGCCTGAATAAACCGGCTGACCAGCAGCCATTCGTAACGTGGAGCATACGAGCAGGCCAGCGCGCCAACGCTGAAAAGTGTCATGCCGCCCAGATAGATATTGCCTCTTCCCAAGCGGTCGGCCAGCTTGCCCCAGAACACCAGGGTAATCGTTATGGTGAGCAGATAAAATGTTACGACAAAAGCGGCATATTCCAGGCTGAGGTCAAACGCGCGCATGATGGTCGGCAGGGCCACATTCATCATGCCGCTATCCATGGTGGATAAAAAGACTCCGGTCATCACCAGCGCTAAAATAAGCCAGCGGCTGACCTTATGCTCGTCTCTTTTGTTCAACGGCTCACCCACCAGAAAAAGGGAAAAAAAAAGCCCGGTGGAGAATCTCCACCGGGCTCTTATGACTATGCGGTACTAAATCGTCGTCGTTCTCAAATTAGAACTTGAGAGAAAGACGAACACCACCTTCCATTACATCTTCAGGACCGGTTGCATCACCAGCCAGGAGGTAAGCAAATACCAGATCAGCATTCAAGTTTTCCATCAGTTCGTAAGAAATCTTGGCGTCAATTTCAGTACCAAGCTCATCTTCCATGTTACCATTAGGTGCCAGTATTTCCTCATCAAGCATTGCATACCAGGCATCTAAGCCGAGGGTCAGCTTGTCCATAGGCTTGAAGGTCACACCAAGGTTAAATGCTGCAATGTTGGAGATCTTGTCGCCAGGAGCGTTTTGGGAAGCAACGTTATCAAAGATACCGTAACCCATGATCTCAGACCAGTAGTAAGACTGACCAGGAAGGCTCTGGAAATTTTCAACGTCAACATCAGTGCCATCATCACCGGTGGCATAGAAGGCCTGACCGTGTAGAACACTTACTTCGGCACCACCAGCGAACAAGAATGCATTGACATCATTACTATTGCCAGTTGCAGTACCATCATCTTTTTGACCACCATTATACAGGAAGGTACCCCATGCGGAGACGGCGTCGAGTTTCAGGTCAGCGTCGATACCAACCCAGTAAGTATCGGTTTCAGTTTTGGTTTCGGTTTGATAGACCGCTGTTGGGGTCAGTTTAATGGCATCGCCAATCATAAAGCTTGGTGCAGCAGCAAAAATATGGCTATCGTCTTCAGTGGTAGTATTTACATCACCCTGAGGACCGGAAATATACATAACAGGCACTTTAACAGGACCGAAATCTCCAGTCAAAATCGCACCGGAGAAATCGTCATCGAAGAGAAAACCACGAGAAATAACGGTTCCCTGGATACCGAGCTTGGCGTTTACCATACCAAAGGTGGCATCAACATATGAATTTTTTACCTTAAAAGTGTCACCGTCAGAGCCGATATCACCACCTTCGGTGTCACCCCAGCTGGTATTGAATTCGAACTTGTTGACAAACTTGAGATTGTCGTTGAATTTGGCAGTGTAGTACAGACGGGTACGGGTGTCGCTTCTGTTGTAGGATGAATTGTTATCGTTGAAATCTTCGCTAGCAATATTGCCATCCTGGGTGAAATTGTCCTGGAAGAACATACGGGTACGCCAGTAACCACCGAACTGACTTTCTACTGCGGAAGCGGTAGTGACTGCAACACCACCAACCAAAGCAAGACCTATTGCTGAAGCTATTATCTTTTTCATTTTCTCTCTCCTGAAAAAACTGATTTAACCCTCTTGCAAGGGCTTACTTTCTTTGCCCGGTCAGCAGGCTGACTCTCAGCTGCATCTTCTAATACTTAGAAGCGAACCGACAAAGATACTTAACGATTCTGACTGAACAATACACTCGGTCCCGACCCTTGTCAAGATTTTTTGACTACTAAGTATAGTTTTTTATACTTTTTTCAAGAACGGTCCCTCTTATTTTATTATTTGTTGAGTGAATTCAAGGTCATAAATAGTTAAATCAGTTGTCGCCCGCCCTGGTATAATATCGGCCAGGGAGCCGCTTTTCGGCAGATTGCCAATAAATAATCGGCCTGCCGTCACTGAATTCTTCGTTACAGTATCATTTTTTGTCCCCTGCTTTGCATATGCCTGTGACTCTTCCAGCAGGGTAAATCCATAGCCGGCAACATAGCCCCGGAAATTCCCCGTTCGCCATGATTCGACCATTGCCGAATCGGTCCAGGCCAGGCTGACGACCGCCCCACTGTCATAGAGCCGCATTCTCTGTAAAAAGCTCAGGCCGGTCTTGGTACCCTCACTGACGACAATCTCCTGCTTACCGTCTTTGTTGATGTCGGTGACGATAATATTAGTCGGTACAAATATCAGCTCACGGTCTTCATCCTCCCGGACCGTAAAATTTCGCCGATCTCTTTCAGAGGTCGCCCCTCCCCGACTCGGACCAAGGTAGATCTTGCTGCTGGCAAAATTTTTCTGACTGACCCACATCAATTCATTGTTCGGATTGTAGACCCGCATTTTTTCTTTTTGATCGACGACAACGAGCTCGTACAAGCCATCACCTGCAAGATCGGCGTAGACAAAATCAAAGAGATTCACGGAACTCGGCAAGGCTATACGCTCCTCTTTGATAATTTTAAATTTTTTATCAAGAGTGAAGAGATACACACCAGGGCTGACCAGATCGATCTTGTCCATGCCCCTTTTCTGGCCGGCAAGACGCCAACCTTTACCGGGAAGAAAAACCGGGCGCAGATAGCGGGGAATATTTTCTGAAATGGCCTGGAAACCACTGGCAGGATCATAGTTCATTATCGTTGACGAAACATACAAGCCATCGGTCCCGCTCAGATAAATTTCCTCCCTCCCGTCACCATCAAGATCGGCCAGATTGACCGCATGAATGACCAGATTTGTCGGCAACGAGTTTTTGGCAAGCTGAACGAGAGCATTATCTTTGATGCCATACAGCAGCAAATCCTGTCCGGCCAGCAGGAGGATGTCTTTTTGGCCATCACCGTTGACATCGCCAACCGCCATGGTCCGCATATCAACCGGCACGGTGGCCGTCACTTTGGCCCCCCGGCCTTTGGTTACCACGCCACTCCCGGCGACGCCAATTACCGCACCGCTATACAGTTTCCTCTTGTAAGCCGCCTCGGGATGCGCTGTCACGAAGCCTTTATTTCCCTCGACATCAACGGCTTTTCCGTCTGTGCCCGGCAGAAAAGCACGATACCCAAAGGCCTTTTTGGCGATATCCTGCGACAGTCGTTCAACATCACTTATAAGGGTATCAGGTGTCTTTGCATGGACGGCAAATTGCAAAATTTCCTCATCCGGGACAAGTGGATAGAGTTCCACCTGAACTTCCAGGCCACTGGTCAGAGAAAAAAGCGCACCGACAACCAGGTAGTCAGCATTCTCGCCGCCAACCGATAACCCTTTGTGGCTGCCCTTTTTTTTCAAAGAAAGTAATTCCGCTGCGGTGAGGGTCTTTTCCAGAACCTCGACCCGGTCTTTTGCCGCAAGGCGACTGGCAAGCATCGCCTGGACACTGTCTCGCAAGTAGGCATACCGTCCGGCAGAGCTTTTATCAAAGGTCGAAAAAACTATTTGATATTGTCTTTTAGATACCGGCTGTTTTTTTGCCTCTGCGCCGGACACTGCGCCAACATGACTCAGGGTGAGGAAAAAACAAAAAAGAGTGACAGCTATGAATCTGACCTGCATACATTCTCCTATTTATATAATGATCGCAAAACCATACGTGTGCATCGCAATGTACCAACCGAAAACCTCTTACAGAAAGCTATCTATATCGCAATTTACTTATTCAGGCAAGACAAGTATATTGATTGTCAACACCTCCTTTTCTCTTGACTTTTTCGTCACTGATATGAAATATATAGATATAGGATTTTGTATTAACCCCGGTATACCCAAAGTGAGCCGGGACTCTGTTCAATGCGTTGCGTGCATAACTGTCGTCTCTTTCAGAGAAGCATAATGAAATACACTGTTTTCCTGATACTTATAGTCCTCCAACTCCTCTGCCAGGGCGGTATGCTCTATGCGGGTGATGGCGAAACACATCGTGCTTTCCGAGTGACCTCCTATGATCTTGGAGCCATTGAGAATTTCCAGGGCAATGGTCCTCTGGCATCACGCAATTTCCAACCATTACTTATCACCAGTACCGTGGCAGACATACTGAACAGCGAGTACGAAAGGACAATCTCTTTTGGAAAAACACCGGCTGATGTCTCCAATATAAGCAGCATAGCTTTATCAGCCCAGATCGAAGCCACGAACAATATTTCTATCCAGGGTGCCTTCGGCGTAACACGCAATCTTTGGACGCCCGAGTTGATGGGCGACCTGAACGGGTCAGGCTGGGAAGCCAATTTAGGGATAATTTATAATTTTCTCGACAACCTTTCCTACGAACTCCATTTTGGCTATATGGACACCGGAACGCTATTCAGTGACCGGAATAGTTACTCCGATGTTGAAAGTATTATCATGATCAGTAATAAAATAACGCTCAGTTTCTAG
>CBDTUM010000122.1:0-13489 GCA_965363495.1 uncultured Desulfopila sp. | reverse complement strand
GTTGCTTGGCGTTGATTTTACTCTCGGTGGTGGAGAAAGGAAATTAGTCAGTAAAAAAGACGCCTTCGATAGCCTTCAGGGCAAACAAATTTGTGCCCAAATGGATATTACTGGCGAGATAACCGGTAAAGGTTGTCTGCTGCTCGGAATAAAAGATGCTATCCTCTTGGGCGGCACGCTTATTATGCTGCCTGCTGCCGAATTGCAAGAGGTCATAGGCCGAGAAGAGTACAGCGATGAAATTGAGGACGCGTATGGTGAGATAGCCAATATTATCGCCGGTTCATTCACTAAGGATTTTGAAGAGTTGTATCCGAAATCCTGCCGGTTCGTGCGCAAGGAGCAGGAAATTCTGGTCCCAGTTAAGGTCGACATCGACAGTGACGCTCCGATCGCAAACGGCGTATATTACCAGTTTACCTGTTCTATGCTCCTTGAAGGACAGCAGATGGGCAATCTGGTCATGTTGCTGCCTGGCGCGACTTTCGATTTGCAAGACGAACAAAAAAAGGAACAGTCTTCGGAAGAGTCGGTGGATGCAAAGCCTGACAAGGAACCTGCTGATCAAGAAAATTCCCAGAAAGCAATATCAGATGAAACTCCTGTTCAAAAAGATCCATCTGCTGAAGTAGAGTTTGATGCGGTAAAACATCAGAAAAAAATCAATCTTCTGCTGGCGAAATGCCAGACACGGATAGAAAAAGAGGTGGCGATTCTGCTCGGAGCAGAAATTACCATGAGCGATCTGGAAAACCGCCTCCTGAAAAAAGAAGAGTTTTTCAAGGATCATGTCTCCGGGCGACAGGTTCTGGCTGATATGGAAGTTGAAGGCGAGGAAGAAGGACGAAGTTATCTCGCCATGAGTGTCGAAGATGCTATTCATCTTGGCGGCACACTTATCATGTTGCCGTCTGCTGAGCTTGAAAGTGTAGTTAATGCACAAGAATTTGGTGCCGATGCCCGTGATGCCTACGGTGAAATAGCCAATATTATATCGAGTGTCTATACGGCTGTTTTTGAAGAACAGTACAGTCAAAAAATCAGATTTATCCGCAAGGAACTTCGCGATATAGAATCCGCCAAAGTTGACGTTGTATCAGATGAACCGATACCGGACAAGACCTACTACGCAAGCAGCATGTCCATGGCAGTTGGTGAAAAGCCACTGGGCAGGATGCATATGCTTTTTCCGGCGGAGTTGCTGCGGCTTGATAGTCCAAAAGAGCAACACAGGTCTCCTATACAGGATGTCTCCCCACCAGCTGAAGAGGCAGACAGCCAATCTGCTGCAGTGGGCAATACAGGGGGAAATTCTTCGGCTAAACCATCTTTGCAGGACGTTAACAAACAGAAAAAAAAGATAGACAAAATCCTCGCCACCTGCAAGGATCGCATGGCCAATGAGATGGGTGCGCTGCTCGGTACCGAGGTCATATTGAGTAATCTTGAAAACCTCATCATTAACAAGGAAGAATTCTTTTTTGATGAGGTTACTGGAAAACAGGTCATAGCCAACATGGATGTGGTTGGTGAACTTGAAGGAAAAAGCTACCTGTCGGTTGGTCTTCGCGATGCCATACGGATCGGCGGCACATTAATTATGCTTCCGGACTCGGAGATTGATTCGGTTGCCGCTGCGGAAGATTTCGGCGAGGACACGCAGGATGCGTTCGGTGAGATAGCCAACATCATAGCCGGTGTGTATACGGCGGTGTTTGAAGAATTCTACACCAAAAAGATTTGTTTTAAAAAGACCGGCCTGCAACAGATCGTACCCATGACAGTGGACATTGCCGAAGCGGAGCCGTTTCCCAATCAAGATTATTACCTGAGCCGGATGGATCTGGCATTGGGGGTCCATGGCCTGGGCAAGATACACGTCCTTTTTCCCGCTGAACTCCTGCGGCTCAGCGACCTGAGAGCTATCAATGATGGTGTCGGCGGTGAAGAAAATATATCCCTGGGTGCAGCGGACGGAGTTGAGTCGGTAGGCAGTGGCCAGGAACAAAGCCAAAAAACTGTACAAGACAGCTCGGGGCTACTCGATATCCTCGTGGTTGGAGATGACGATGCGGAAGCGAACAAAATTGCTGCGGTACTTGAACAATCTGGCTATGCCGTTAAGACTCTCTCGTTTAAGGACAATCTGCACAGGTTTATTTCAGGTGAGCTGAAGGCTATCTATCTGGTCATGAAAGAGGTAAATGAGCAGGCCTTCGGTGTTGCTATCAAGGTCAGCTCTGCCTCTTCTGTTCCCTTGATCGCTGCTGGACCAGGGTGGACGAGAACAACGGTGATCAAGGCGGTAAAGTATGGTGTCCGGGATATATTGCTCACGCCCGCCTCAGAAGATGACATCCGAGAAAATATCAATAGCAATCTGCTGGAATTAGCTGCCTGATCCTCAAAGGCGCAATCAGTATTATTTTTCCCATTCCCCGTCGATATCTTTTTTCTTTATTTTCTCCAGCAAGGTCGTCCGTTTTAGATTGAGCAGACGCGCTGCTTCTTTTTTGTTCCCCTCTGTCTGTTTTAAAGCCTGGACGATGAGTTGGGTTTCAAAATCATTGATCAGCTCATTGAAATTTATTGTGCCGCTGTCCCAGTCAAAGTGCTGCACGGTTGTCGGTTGGAGTGGGTCGGAACCTACCTGGTCCATGTGGTTGTCCTGATCGACCACTTTCTCGTTCTCTGGTGGGATAACGACAGCATGAAATTTCTCAGGAAGGTCATGCAGTTCAACCAACTTGCCACTATACAGGATGGTCATATGCTGAATGAGATTTTCCAGCTCGCGCACATTACCGCGCCATTCGTAGTGGCAAATCGCCGCCAGTGCCTGGGGTGACAAGGTGAACCTTTCTCTACCCCGATTTTCGGCATGTTTCTCAAAAAATACATCAATCAGTAAGGGAATATCTTCCGGCCGTTCCCGGAGCGGGGGAATGTGCAGGGGCACAACACTGAGGCGATAGTAGAGGTCTTCTCTGAACCGTCCTTCACTGACCATCTGTTCGAGATCGCAGTGTGTTGCCGCAAGGATACGGGTATTGACGGGGATTGACTTGAAGGCTCCGACTGGTTCGAATTCTTTTTCCTGGATAACTCGTAACAATTTGGCCTGCAGGGCGGATTTCATATCGCCGATTTCATCAAGAAAGAGCGTCCCTTGGTCTGCATACTGTATTCTGCCCGGCTTGTTCGAATTTGCTCCGGTAAAGGCACCTTTGGTATAACCGAACAGTTCACTCTCCAGCAGATCATCGGGTATGGCCGCACAGTTGACTGGCACAAAATTCTTATCGCGCCTTTTACTTTGGGCATGTATAGCCTTGGCAACCATCTCTTTGCCCGTCCCCGATTCCCCTCTGATGAGGACGGTAGAAAAGTCATCATCGGCTACTTTGGTGATCAGGTCGAAAAGTTGCAGGATGGATGCGCTTGCGCCGATCATGCCGTGAAACGGCACATATTTGGGTTTGTCCGGTTGTTTTGTCAGCTTTTTGGTCGATGGTACCGCCTCAAAGGCTCTTTTTAAGGCAAGTGAGGTTTCCACCGGGTCGATTGGTCTGTGAATAAAGTAGAAGAGATCAAGGTCAAGAACAGCTTTGATGAGCTGAGGACGTCCGGCAGGAATAATTGGAACAATAACTGTGTTAGGGTGTCTTTTCTTGAGCGAGGTGATAAGTGTCAACTCATCATTATCTGTCAAAAAATGTATATCTATTGCGAGGATAGCAACGGAATTATCTTGTAAAGCGGCGTCAAGATCCTGCTCGGTCAGCACCTGTTCGATGTTGCAGGTAAACTGCAGGTCAAGCAAATTTGCGACCGCTGAGAGTCCATCTGCCTGTTTATCTGCAAAAAGTATTGTGGGTGAAGATGCCATGTAATTATACAGGTAAACCAATAATGATTGAGTAGTTCGAACAAATCAATTTCATTGAGAAGAATGCATAAGATCAGCGAGTTTACTGGAGGTTCTGCGCATATTCAGGCTGAGCAGCCGGGCGATTTTTTGCATTACTTTAACTCCCAGGGCGGGGTGTTTTTCTGCTAATATTTCAAACCCCTTGTCGGTCAGCGTTACCATGGTGGTTGCCTGTTTGGCAATGACGGTAGCTGATCTCGGTGATTTATCAATAAGGGCCATTTCACCGATAGAACTTCCTTTGGTTAAGCGGGTTAGAATAATATTTTCCCCGGTATCGTTCCTTTTGTGAATCTCTAACAGACCGGTGACTACAAAACCCATAAACGTTCCTTGATCGCCTTCGACGAAAAGGTGTTCCCCTCGCTGCAAGTGGACGTAACTCATGTGCTGAGCGAAAAGTGACAGCTCATCCATATTGAAACTAGAAAAAATTGGCAGATTAATCAGAAAAGATCTGGTCTCTTCTTCACTGTCACTTATTTCTTTAGGTAATAACATATTTATTCCGGCTTGAATAACTCGTGTCTCTCGATAAATGACCGTTCTTTCCTAACTGTTCGTCGCTCTCAAAACGTCTTCTTCCGAGATCAGAAAAGACACTACTTTGCTATTCGATGTCTTGACTTTTATGGGCTTGACGGGGGACATGTTATCAGTGGTGCCAAAGGAGGTCGTTTACCTCATCTGACATCTGTTCCTTCAAGTTCAAGCATATCATATCAAAAGGAGAAAAAACAATAGTGTTCTCTAGTGGGTACCTCTCGTGAACGATGTAGGTATTGATTTTCTGGTAGGACTTTCTTTTTTGCAGTAACCATTCTGCTCTAAACGACAAAAAATATCAATACTGCTTTTCCTTTGCGGACGAATTCGCTATGTTAGTTGTATTTTAATCACCATGTACCGTACCGAGGAGAACGCAACAGGTGTCAGGACTTATCAATAGAAAGGTTGTCGCAATCCTGGCTGTTCTTCTGGCAGTCTTTGTTTCTCCCGTTTTGGCCCGTGAACCTTTTTGGGGATCGGTGAAAAAAATAATAGATGGTGATTCTCTTCTGATAGGTTCCGGAACAAGAACCATTGAAATTCGTCTCTATGGGGTGGATAGCCCGGAGTACAACCAGCCTTTTTCTGGTGGAGCAAAAGATTTGGTAAGACGAAGTGTCGGTGATAAAAAAATACTCGTTCGACCTGTGTATTATGATTCCTACAAAAGGCTGGTCGCTCTTGTCGAATACGATGGCCAGACTCTGAACGGGGTGCTGGTTGAGGCTGGTTTCGCCTGGGTGTATCCACATTATTGCCGCAAGAATATCTGCCGTTCCTGGCAACAGATGGAGGATTCGGCAAGAGCAAAAAAAAAAGGATTGTGGAGTGCCGTTCGCCCCATTCCTCCCTGGCAATGGCGAGAGAGGCGAGGGCATTGAGTCGAGTGTTGCAAGAGACGTCAGATGACCGGAGCGCAATCGGTAGCTGGAAAGATGTTATTTTTCAATCAGGAGCGGAGGGAGAAAGTCCAATAACAGGCGGACACGCCTGCTATCGAACAGCAACTTTCTAGTTGGCGTTTGGCTGGAAATCAATGAGTGTCAGTTCATAGGTCAGATGATGTCCGGCGAGAGGGTGATTATAGTCGACGGTGACCTCTGAACCTTCAACAGAAATAACCGTCGCCGGGACCTTCTGCTCGATGCCCTCTCGGTCAATTTTCAGCGAAAGAACCATGCCCGGTTTAGGTTGGAGGGAATCGACCATCTGCTGACTGTCAATAGTCTGCACCAGTTCTTTCTGTCTGGGACCAAAACCTTCTTCAGGAGGGATGCGGATTTTATGGCTCTCACCGACCGTCATTTTCAGAAGCGTTGCTTCGACTGTGGGCGGGAGATTACTGTCGCCGATTTTGGTGTGCAATGGTTCTTGCTTGTCAACGGCAATAAATATCTCGCCATTGTCAAGTTTGCCGGTGAAGGTGATTGTGACCATGTCATTTTGTTGCGGGTGTGTCATCCTGAAGCTCCTTGTTCTGATAAATTTCTAACGGAAATGAAAATCTGTTGTTAAAATAATGTCCCTACTATAGGAAATGACCAACTTTATGCAAGTATATACGATGAAAAGAACAAAAACAGTTCGTGTACCTTGACAAAGAAGGCAGAGCCGTCTAATTTAATCATCTTTTTGGCACGATGAACTCCTCTTCAAAATTACCAACCAATCACCATGATATCGCTTAATTTTACCAAAACAACTGATGGACTTTTGCCGGCAATAGTCCAGGATTATCAAACCAATGAAGTCCTGATGCTTGCCTATATTAATAAGATGGCCTGGGAAAAAACCTTAGAGACCGGTCAAGCTCACTATTGGAGCCGCTCGAGAAATAAATTGTGGCTGAAAGGAGAAACCTCCGGTCACGTGCAGATAATCCACAGAATTCTGGTTGACTGTGACGACGACACAGTTGTTTATAAAGTTGAACAACGTGGTGGGGCGGCGTGTCATACGGGGCATAGGACCTGTTTTTATCGACAGCTTGATGGTGATGATCTTGTGACAACAGAAGAGAGAGTGTTTGATCCGAAGGTAGTCTACGGACATAAATAATGAAATAGAATGATTACCATCTGGTTTCCATGCAGTGCATGGAAACCAGATTCATAAATATAATGAAGTTGTGGTTGCGGGAGAGAGTATGAACGAGTTGAAATTGGGCTTGCCGAAAGGCAGTCTGGAAAAAGCGACGATTGAACTTTTTGAAAAAGCAGGTTGGCTTATTAAGCCGGCTGCCAGAAACTATTTTCCGGAAATTGACGATCCGGAACTGGATTGTAGCATTTGTCGTCCGCAGGAGATGTCTCGATACGTGGAAGACGGCTTGCTCGATGCAGGGATCACTGGCAAAGACTGGACCATGGAAAACATGTCCGATACGGTCATGGTCTGCGATCTTGTCTATTCAAAAGTGAGTCGGCGACCGACCAGATGGGTTATTGCTGTAGCCGGCGATTCAGATATCAAGAGCATCGAGGACCTTGAAGGGAAAAAAATCTCCACTGAGCTGGTCAATGTAACCACGCGTTTTTTTGCCGATAAAAATATCAATGTTAAAATAGAATTTTCATGGGGAGCTACCGAGGCGAAAGTTGTCGCGGGTCTTGCAGACGCCATTGTCGAGGTTACCGAAACGGAAAGTACCATTCGGGCCCACGGCTTGCGGATTATTTATGAACTGATGCAGTCTAACACTCAGCTTATTGCCAATAAAGATGCCTGGAACAATCCCTGGAAACGGGAAAAAATTGAAAATATTGCTTTAATGCTGCAGGGGGCATTGAACGCCGATAGGATTGTTGGCTTGAAGATGAACGTTGCCAGCGATAAACTCGATGGCGTTGTCTCCATCCTGCCATCCCTTAATGCTCCGACAGTGGCCAGCCTCTATAATCAGGACTGGTATTCAGTCGAAACTGTCGTCTCTACAGATATAGTCAGGGACCTTATTCCCAAATTAAAGAAAATGGGGGCGGAAGGAATTATTGAGTACGCCCTCAATAAGATCATTTCGTAAAAAATCCGGTTCCACAATGGTTCCCATGCAGCGCATGGTAACCAGCATAACGCAGATCGGAATTTCCACACTGGTTACCATACTGGTGCCCATGCAGCGCATGGGCACCAGTATGGTAACTTTATTATGCTGTCAGAGGAGAAGTATATGGATTTTTCTAAAATAGAGTTTCTCCTGAGTGTGCACAGTCTCAAGCAACTGCCGCCCCTTGAGCTGCCTGAAATCGCTTTTGCCGGCCGATCCAATGTCGGCAAATCCAGCCTTATCAACACTCTGACCGGCAGGAAAAAACTGGTTAAGGTCAGTGCCCGACCGGGTAAAACGCAGGGCTTGAATTTTTTCAGGGTAGCTGATCACTTCTTTTTAGTGGATCTGCCCGGATATGGCTTTGCCAAGGTCCCGAAAGCGATGCAGGATGGGTGGCAGTCTTTGATCTCTACCTACCTGGAACAGAGACAGACTCTTCGATGTGTCGTTGTTATTATGGATATCCGGCATGCACCTAAGAGTCAGGATACCCAATTGATCGAGTGGCTGAAGCAAAATTCCATTCCCTGTCTTCCGGTGTATACGAAAATCGACAAGGTTTCCGGCAGTATTCGAGAAAAAAATGCCAGATTACTGGATGCCGGCCATACTCTGCACGCCGAAGAGCGGGTGCTTTTTTCTTCCAAGACAGGGCAGGGACGCGATAAACTGGAGGCAGCCCTGACCCGTTTTCTCCAGAACCCTTGATGCGAGATACTGTAATCCTTCTGATTATGGTAGCCTTTACACTATTTTTGTAAATAAGGCTGCTGCTCTCCAATATATATGCTCTTACCAACCTGGCAGGCTGCTATAAAAAGTTGTGCCCGAACCGATCTGCCTCAGCCATTCCCGCCATTCCCCGGAACTCTTTACTCAATCGTAAGTCATTGAGGCCCGGGCTGGTGCCGACCAGATCTTCCTGAATGATTACTCTCTGCTTTAAATACCTTAATTTTCTAGTCAGGTAAAAATAGACTACAACCGCAAACTTATGTATGCTTAATACGTTGCTGGAGCATCCAGTAGAAGAAAGCGTAGACTGCTGATGAAGTCCTGATGAATTGTTATGTTGTCTGTGAAAAAAGATCTGTTACCTCGTGGCTGAAATGCCACACGTGACGAGGAGAAACGATGCAGGAATTGTCCAAATCGCAAAAGGCGCGACACGCCATCCGAACCTTTAAAATCCTTGCCGATTCTCTGTCTCTTCAAGGATCGTATCGACCGTCCGGTCAGGTCGGAGAGAAACTGACCGAAGCATTGAAACAGCTCAGTCCGGAAATTTATGGTTCTATGACAGATGGGAGAATTATCGAGCTCAAAGGTCTTGAATATGTGATTGACAGAATGCCTAAGGGTATTGAGAACTGTACCAGAATTATCCTCACCGCCCAGGAAGATTTCCAGGAGACGTCCTTTTCCAAAATTGTCCCTTTTAAGCGGCGACGAGTTTCCTATGCTGTTTCGGAAAAGGAGATCTGTTTTGTTATCACAACCGGGAAGAGCGAGATCTACGACATCCTGACGCATATAACTTTTTTGAACATTGAGGCGCAGAAGATTTACCAGCAGGCCAGAAAAGGAGTTGACGGGATAAGCTCCGAGTGGGCGGAACTGCAAAGAATTGTGGCCATCGATACAGCTCTGCTGGGCGAAGAACTGGAGCAGGCTATCTGGAATCTTTCGATCATTTTAGGACGGACCTATAAAGAGACCAGAGATACCTATGATTATCTCGACAAAAACAGACAGGAAAAGGATTCCAACAACGGCCTCTTTAAAATAGTCTACGGTATCGGACAACGAGTTATGGCCGAGAAACTTGAGGCAAAAATTGAGCTGACCGTCTATTTTACCCCTTCGCTGCATGAGATGATTGACAATCAGAAATACGCTAAATTGTGGGCCGAAAAATTAAAAGAAACGCTATGCCGATTGCACTTTCAGGACCGGCCTGTGCATGTGATAAGTGCCAATATGCATTCGATGCGTAATCTGCTTTTCGGGCCGAAAGTCCTCGGGGAAGCGGGAGGGGAAGTCTCGACCGACCTGTATGAGATGGTGCGGGCGGTCCGGGACCGGGGGATTATCGTTGATGTTTTCGCCCGGGAACCCGGTTTTGTATATCAGCAGGACATCTCAGGCTCGAAAATAGATGTCAATATCATCGATCTGGCGGCTATTGATGAAAAGCATATTCATCCTGCATTGAAAATGAATTTTCAATTCATAAAGGAGACTCAACCGATACTGCTGGTCATTAATTATGCTTTTGGTACCCAGGCTTTTGATGTCATGGATGAATTGCTGCAACCTTTTGGACGCAACGGCGATGAAGAGGCATTACATATCAAATCTATTTCCATCATGGGCAAGGCCGGCGTATTACCGGGGAAAAAAGGCGATGTCATGCTTGCCACGGCCCACGTGATAGAGGGAACGGGTGACAATTATATTGTCAATAACGATCTCCTGGCCAGCGATTTTGGTGAGAATGTGCAGGTCTATACCGGACCAATGGTCACTGTACTCGGCACATCGCTGCAAAACCGGGACGTACTCGAGCGTTTTCATTCGTCAAGCTGGCGGGCGGTTGGTCTGGAGATGGAAGGGGGGCATTATCAGCGGGCGATAAGCGGAGCGATAATACAGGGATTCATTCCGGCAGATATGAAAACCCGCTATGCCTACTATGCATCGGATAACCCGATGGTCTCCGGTCAGACTCTGGCTTCCGGACCTATGGGCGATGAAGGTATCGTTTCCACTTACATGATATCCAAGGTCATTCTGGAAAAGATCACTCATTATGACGATGCAGAGAAAAGCTGATAGGAAAAGCAATGTGCTGTTTAATTTTTCTCCTTGGCTTCTGGCCACCGCCTGCACCTTATTGCTGATTCTGCTGACCCTCTTTGCCGTAAGCAATTATCAACGGGAAAAAGAGTTAATTGTCGAAGCCCTGGCGCAGAAAGGGCTTACTCTGATGCGATTTATCAACAGTTCTGTGCGGGAGTCAATACGAAACAATCTGCGCTCCTCTCAGCAATGGAATCGCTGGCAGGATCATATGCAGGCGGCTATGCAGCAGGCGGTAGAACAGCCGGGGGTGGAATTTGTTTTGCTGGCTGATTCTGCTGGTACCATCCTGTCCGGGGCCGGGACAAATATGCCGGAAAAACAGATTGATCCAGGTGACAGGCGTTTTGTCGGCACACTCGACAGCATCGGTGCAGATCGATTTGTGACCAGAATCGTTAAAAACGGCCCGGAAGACACGACGAAATTTCAGCTTGCAGTCTGGTATCTGCCACCGAGTATGGGCGGTGGTGGCAAGCGTGGTCCGCCCGTCCATGGCGCCAGGAGAGAGCAGATGATGCGCCGTTCTAACCAGCATCCTCAATTCGCCTCGTTCCAGAAAGAGATGGAGCGACTGCTGACGGTTAAACCTGTCTATATCATCCAGTTAGATTATGAGCAATTCAGCTCTCCTCTTAAGCGTCAGTTTCTGCAAATCGTCATATTACTCGCCGTTATCTTTCTTGTCGGTCTCGGCGGCGCCCTGTCTTTTGCGACGCTGAAGGGTTTAAAAGGGTCGCAGCTGCGTCTTGGTAAAATGACGGCATTTACCGATATCCTGATATCCTCCCTGCCAGTTGGCTTGATTGCCACAGATAGCAGTGGTGTAGTCCGGATATGTAATGGCTCGGCGCGAGAACTTCTTGGCGTTGATGCCGGGCAGGTTCTCGGCAAGATGCCTGAGGTTTGCCTGCCCCATCGACTTGCGCGTATGTTCTCTGGTACGAAAATGGACAACCATAAAGGACGTCAGGCGGAAGTCACTTTACATCCTGAATCGGCAAAGAGACGTACTCTGCACCTTGCATCTGTTGTGGTTTTAGACGATGACCAGAGTTTTGCCGGAGAGGTCTTGCTCATAAGAGACCTGACGACGATGAAGTATCTGGAAAAAGAACTGCAGCGTAATGAACGGCTGGCGGCACTTGGCAAAATGGCCGCCGGTGTCGCGCACGAACTGCGTAATCCTTTAAGTTCCATCAAAGGGTTAGCCGTGATTTTGCGTTCCGGTTTTGCCGCGCCGAGCCACGAGGCAGAGACCGCTGACATTCTCGTCAAAGAGGTCGAGCGTCTTAACCGCAGTATCGGTGAGCTGTTGGATTATGCCCGGCCGGGCCAACTGCGGGTCGAGCAGGCATCGATACCGGAGATCATCGGTAAAACCGTTTCGCTGGTCCGAGGTGATGCACAGTCCTATGGCATTACCATCCGGCTCGATACCGCCGATGATCTTCCGCAGGTCTCGGTTGATATTGACAAGATGAACCAGGTCTTTTTAAACCTCTTCCTGAATGCAATCCAGGCTATGGAACATGGCGGTGAGTTGACGGTACGTACAGAGCTGAGTGAACAGACAATGGTCATTGTCGTCCGGGATACCGGCATCGGTGTACCACTGGAAAACCTGAGCCGGATCTTCGATCCTTATTTTACCACCAAAAACGATGGAACCGGACTGGGATTGGCCATGTCATCGAAAATAGTCGAGGAACACGGTGGGCACCTGGAAGTAAACAGTGCCGCCGGTAAGTGGACTGAAATGAGAATTATCCTGCCGTTGTTGGTGTCGTAAAAAGCCTGATGTGCTCGTATTCCCATGCAGCGCATGGGAACCAGATGGGAGTTAGTGCTAGTTTGTGTGCTGGTGTGCTGATTCCCATGCGCTGCATGGGAACCAGATTGAATCTCTATTTATACTGCATATTGTACAGCATTTCATATTCACCTTCCTGGGCGATAAGCGAATCATGCGTTCCCTGTTCGACGATAATGCCGTCTTTGATGACGAGAATCCGGTCGGCATTTTTGATAGTCGATAAGCGGTGGGCAATAACCAGTGTGGTACGATCTTTCATAAGATTTTCCAGGGCTTTTTGTACCTCGCGTTCCGATTCGGTGTCGAGTGCGGAGGTGGCTTCATCGAGTATTAAGATCGGCGCATTTTTCAGCAGGGCCCTGGCAATTGAGAGTCGTTGGCGTTGACCGCCCGACAGACGGGCTCCACCCTCGCCGATCATGGTGTCAAATCCATTGGGGAGTGCCTGGATAAAGTCGTAGGCATGGGCCGCTTTTGCCGCGTCATGGATCTGCTGTTCCGGTGCCTGCTGGTCGCCATAGGCGATGTTATTGCGGACGGTGTCGTTGAAGAGGATGGTCTGTTGGGTGACCATGGCAATTTGATTTCTGAGCGATGCCACGGTGACATCTCTGATATCGATGCCGTCTATCCGGATACTCCCTTCTTTGATATCAAGAAAACGGGGAATGAGATTAGTGAGCGTCGTCTTGCCGCCGCCACTGGGACCGACGATGGCCAGCGCTTCGCCGGCTGGAACGGTGAGATCTATATGCGACAGCACCGGCGTTTTATCGTCGTCATAATAAAAGGTGATATTGTTGCATTCAATCTTACTGGCAAAGGGCGGCAATTCGATTGCGTCTTTTTTATCCTGGATCTCCGGTTCAATATCAAGGATGGAAAATACCCGGGTCGCGGCAGCCAGTCCTTGTTGTATGGTCGAGTTTATTTTTGTTACCCCCTTGACCGGCTCGTAGGCGGCAATAAGAGCGGTCAGAAAAGCAAAAAATGTCCCGGGTGTCATGTCGCCGCCGATGACCTCTTTCCCGCCAAACCAGATAATCAGGGCGATGGCACCGCCACCGATAAATTCCATCATGGGGTGCTGTAGGCACCGGTATTTCGCATCTTTCATTGTTAAGATAAAGAGGCGGGTGACCTGGTGCAGAAACCGTTTTCCTTCATATTCTTCTTTGGTAAATGCCTTGACTATGCGGTTGCCGGTGATTGTCTCATGTAGAATATTGGAGACAAGCGCCACTTCCTCCTGGGTTGAGGTGCTGAGTTTTCGAAATAATTT
>CBDTUM010000121.1:0-13647 GCA_965363495.1 uncultured Desulfopila sp. | reverse complement strand
GCCCGCGGGACTCTGCAGATACTAAATCACTAACCCCGCCGAAAGGCCCGCGGGATAAGTTCCTTCACGAAATTTTTTCTCAAAAAGCCGAGAAAAAATTTCTAAGTCACTAATATTTTTTAGGATGATAACAAGCAACCATACATCCGTCAATCTCGGTGAGCTCGGGAGGTGTGCCTCGGCATATTTCGGTCATCGACGGGCAGCGCGGATGGAAGGTGCATCCGGAAGGAGGCGCAATCGGCGAAGGCAATTCCCCTTTGAGCACTATGCGTTCTTTGGTTCGGAAAGGATCGGCTACCGGAGTGGCGGAAAGCAGAGCCCTAGTATAAGGATGATGCGGTTTACTGAACAGGGTATCCCTGCTGCCTGACTCAATGGGTTTACCTAAGTACATGACCATCACTTCATCGGCAATGTGTTTGACAACCGAAAGGTCATGACTGATGAACATATAGGCCAGATCAAACTGCTCCTGCAGCGTAGCGATGAGATTGAGAATCTGGGCCTGGATAGAGACATCTAGAGCCGAAACGGGCTCATCGAGCACCACAATCTCCGGATTGAGCATCAATGCCCTGGCCACGGCAATTCGCTGACGCTGTCCTCCGGAAAACATATGCGGATAGCGATCGTAGTATTCCGGTCTCAGTCCAACGAGACCGATCATTTTCAAGGCCGCTTCCCGCCGTTTCTTTTTGTTCAGCGTCGTGTTGACCAGCAACGGTTCTTCAAGGGCATGGCCGATTTTCTGGCGCGGATTGAGTGAGCCGTAAGGATCTTGAAAGACAATCTGAACCTTCTTGTGCAGTTCACTGCGCACTTTTTTGTCGGCAGTAATAACATTGGTTCCGGTGATTTGCAGCTCGCCGGAGGTCGGTTTTTCTATCATCGTTATGAGCCGTGCCAGGGTGGACTTGCCACAGCCGGATTCTCCGACTATCGCCAGGGTCTTGCCTTTGACAAGGTTAAAAGTGGCACCGTCCAGGGCTTTCAGGATTGCCGGCTTTTTCAGGCTCCCGCGGTCAACTTTATAATGGCGGGTGAGATTTTTTGCTTCCAGAACAACGTCTCCTTTCATGGGCTTATCTCCTCTGGATAGTTGGTCGGGATCCCTTCGGCCAGGGGATAGTGACAGAGGGCGCGGCCGAAGGCAAGTGATGCGGCAACCGGCGGGGTTGTCCTGCACAGTTCCGTGGCATAACGGCAGCGAGGGGAGAAGAGGCAGCCGACCGGTTTATCGAACTGGCCGGGAACGACTCCGGCAATGGACGGGAGTATTTTTGCATTCGATCGTTCCGGCAGAGAGTTGAGCAGCGCCTGAGTATAGGGGTGGTGTGGCTCGGCAAACAAACCCTTAACATGCTGCTTTTCCACTTGCTGGCCCGCATACTGTACTGCAACTCTTTCGGCAGTCTCGGCCACGACTCCCATATCATGGGTTATCAGGACGAGCGACATGTTTTTTTCTTTCTGTAGCTTGAGTAAGAGGTCAAGAATCTGGGCCTGGATTGTGACATCAAGTGCTGTTGTCGGTTCGTCAGCGATCAGTAGTCTGGGGTTGCAGGATATGGCCATCGCGATCATCACCCGCTGATTCATCCCCCCGGAAAGTTGGTGGGGGTAGGCTGCGAGTCGCTTTTGGGGTTCGGGGATGCCGACCAGATCCAGCAATTCTATGGCTCGTTTTTTTCGCTCTGCCCGGTTCATACCGAGGTGGATTTTCAATGGTTCCGTTAACTGGAAACCGACAGTGAAACAGGGGTTGAGGCTGGTCATCGGTTCCTGAAAAATCATCGCCATTTTTGAGCCGATGATCTTTCTGAGATCTGCCGGACTGATTGTTTTCAGGTCTTGATCATCAAAACGAAGGGTATCGGCGGTGATGGTCGCAGTCCATGGCAGAAGGCCCATCAAGGCCAGCATAGACACGGATTTTCCTGAGCCGGATTCCCCGACTATAGAGACAATTTCTCCGGGTTCAACATGCAGTGAGACCCGGTCAACTGCGGTGAATTGGCCACCCGCTGTCTGGAACGTTACGCTGAGATTTTCAATTTCAAGTAATGGCATTGGGCTATTATGATCGTTTGAGTTTCGGATCCAGGGCATCGCGCAGACCGTCGCCCATCAGGTTGATTGCCAGCACAGTGGTAAGGATGGCAACACCGGGAAAAGTGACGACCCACCAGGCCCGCAGAATAAATTCTCGCGCTTCAGCCAGCATGGTTCCCCATTCCGGGGTAGGCGGCTGGGCACCCATACCGAGAAAGCCGAGGGCTGCGGCATCGAGGATGGCGGTGGAAAAACTGAGCGCCGCCTGGACGATGAGTGGTGCCATGCAGTTGGGCAGGATGGTGATAAACATCAGCCGCAATGCTCGTACCCCTATAACTCTTGCAGCGGTAACATAGTCTTTGGTCATCTCCGTCATCACCGCCGCCCGTGTCAGCCGGACATAATGTGGCTGCTGGACGATGGCAATGGCAATCATGGCGTTGATAAGACTCGGGCCGAGAATAGCCACAAGGACCAGGGCCAGCAGCAGGCTGGGAAAGGCCAGTACAACATCCATGATACGCATTATAAAGGTATCCACCCGGCCGCGGAAAAATCCGGCCATAAGACCGAGGATTACTCCCACAGCCAGGGAAATTGACACCACGATACAGCCGATAAAGAGTGAATAGCGCGAACCGTAGATGAGTCGTGACAGCATATCCCGGCCGATGGCATCGGTGCCGAGTAAAAATTTAAAATCCCCACCGGTCTGCCAGAAGGGTGGCTGTAACAGAGCGTCCCGGAATTGTTGGTTTGGTAGATGGGGGGCGATAAAATCGGCAAAAATGGCTATAAGGACAACACCAATGAAAAAAAACAGCCCCATGACGGCACCGCTATTCTCACTGAAATAAGACCAGAATTCAGACAACTGAGCGCTGAGTCCAGTCGGTCGGTCGTCAATTGTGTCAGCTGCTTGAACTGTTTCCTGTAGAGTCGTTTCTGTCATGATGAGTGCCTTACTCCCTGAAAACTGTAAAAAAATAGAAATCCTGAGATAAATTTGAAATCAGAACCTTGGGCTTTTTTCCAAGGGACTTACACCCCTCAAGGGGGTATTAAAAAGAACACCCGTCAAGCGAGTACTAAACAGAGTCCCGGCTTATTTTCCGTTTACCGGGGTTAATCCGTGTGGCGAATTTGCGGGTTGATCAGACCATAGAGCAGATCAACCGCCAGATTGACCAACATAACGATTGCCGCGATAAGCAGCAGACCGCCCTGTACCGCCGAATAGTCTCTTCTGAAAATCGAGTCGACCATCCATTTGCCGATTCCCGGCCAGGAAAAGATGGTTTCCGTCAAAATTGCCCCGGCAAACAGTACTCCAACCTGTAAACCGATAACGGTTATGACCGGAATCAAGGCGTTGCGCAGCGCATGCAAGCCGATGACCCGGTGGGGGCCAAGCCCCTTGGCACGGGCGGTGCGGACGTAATCTTCGCTCAGCACTTCCAGCATGGCCGATCGGGTCTGTCTGGCAATGACTGCCAGCGGAATGGTAGCAAGGACGATGGAGGGGAGAATGAGGTGGGAAATCGCCGAAGAAAATGCACCTTCCTGCCCGGAGAGCAGACTGTCGATGAGCATGAAACCGGTAACCGGCTCGAAGTAATAGAGAAAAGAGATACGTCCGGAGACAGGAGTCCAGCCGAGAATTCCGGAAAAAAAGATGATGAGCAGCAGCCCCCACCAGAATATCGGCATGGAATAGCCGACCAGGGCACTGGTCATTACCGTATGGTCGAACATTGAACCTCGGCGAGTGGCGGCAATCATCCCGGCCGGAAGACCGAAAAATACAGCGATGATCATCGCAAACAAAGAGAGTTCGGCCGTTGCCGGAAAAAGGGTCATGAATTCGTCAAAAACCGGTTTTCTGGTAATAATGGAGGTGCCGAAATCGCCGGTAACCAGCTGCTTGAGATAGAGCCCATACTGGACAACGATTGGTTTATCGTAACCAAACTGGGCCATCAGTTCGGTGTGCCGTTCCTCACTCATTCCTCGCTCACCGGCCATCAGCAGTACCGGGTCACCGGGGAGGGTGCGGACAAATATAAAAGCCACCAGAGTGACGCCAAAGAAAGTGGGGAGTATTACTCCCAGTTTTTTTAAAAAATAAAGAAACATATAGCAGTTCTCTGGATAGAAGTCGGCCTGAAACAGGCCGGGCAGATTTTTCTGCCCGGCCTAAGAGGATATCGCTTTACTTCAGATCAACTCCGTAGAAAAGGTTAAGGCCGAAGGGATCGATCCGGAAATCGACGACTTCCTTGCGTACTGGCTGAAAGACCACGGAATGGGCAATGGTCGCCCAGGGAGCCTGCTCCTTGAAGATGATTTGCGCCTGCTCGTAGAGTTTGGTTCGTTCGCCTTGATCGGCCACTATCTTGGCTTTCTGGATCAAGTCTTCAAACGGTTGATAACACCACTGGGCACGATTTGCTCCACCCACGCCGTCACAACCGAGCAATACGGCCAGGAAGTTGTCCGGGTCACCATTGTCGCCAGTCCATCCCATCAACACGGCGCCGTCGCGCTTGACATCCGCGGCGCGCTTGAGGTACTCTCCCCATTCATAGGAGACGATGTCCACCTTGACACCAACCTGAGCAAAATCAGCCTGGAGCATTTCGGCCATACGTCTGGCATTGGGATTATATGGGCGCTGGACCGGCATGGCCCAGATGTTCATTTTCAGATTAGTGACACCTTCGGCGGCGAGTATTTTTTTAGCAGCAGCCGGATCATATGGATCGTCAACAACGGCATCATTATACGACCAGATAGTTGGGGGAATCGGATTCTTGGCAACTTTTCCAGCTCCCTGGAAGACAGCGTCGAGGATGGCTGGCTTATTGATGGCCATATTCAGTGCTTTGCGGACCTTGGGGTTATCGAAGGGTGCCATCTGGGTGTTATAGGCTAAATAGCCGACATTCAAACCCTCTTTCTCCAGTAGGTTGATATCGGCATCTTTTTTCATCGCCTCCAGATCTGCCGGATTAGGGTAAGGCATCACATGGCATTCGCCGGCTTTCAGCTTCTGATAGCGAACAGAGGCATCAGGCGTAATGGCAAAAACCAGATTATCGATGGGCGCCTTGCCGGCCCAGTAATCGGGATTGGCCTTATAGCGGATAACGGCATCTTTTTGATAAGCAACAAAGAAGAAAGGCCCAGTGCCGACCGGTTCGAAATCGATGACATTGGGCGTACCGGCTTTCATCATCTTGTCGGCGTATTCTGCAGAGAAAATCGACGCAAAATCCATGGCCAGATTGGCTATAAACGGTGCTTCCGGACGATTGAGGAGGAACTTGACGGTATAGTCGTCGACCTTGACGATCTCTTTCAGCAGGTCCGGCATGGACATACTGTTGAAGTATTCATAGGAAGCGTTGCCGACTTTATGGAAGGGATGATTTTTGTCAAATTGGCGCATGAAGGAGAAAACAACATCATCGGCGTTAAAATTGCGGGTAGGGGTAAATTTTTTGGTCGTATGAAATTTTACCCCTTTACGCAGATGAAAAGTGTATTCCTTGCCATCAGCGGAAATATCCCATTTTGTCGCAAGACCCGGTTCAACCACGGTTGTGCCTCTCTTGAATTCGGCAAGTCGATTGTAAACCGGGCGGTTGGCATCAAAGGTCGTTCCTGCGGTATAGAAAGCCGGGTTGAACCCTTCCGGGCTACCCTCAGAACAGAACACCAGAGTTTTTGGTGCGGCACCGACATTCAATGATGCCAGCAAAAATGCCGCTCCACAGAAAGCAGCAAACAGATTTTTCGTTTTTCTCATCTTTTTGTTCTCCTCTATTTTTTATGGTAACAGACCGCTACGATGGTCTGCGCTTGCTCTCCATCCACCACCTTTAAAGAAGTATCGATACTTTAAAAACGAGTGATATTGTATACTGTTTTTGCACTAACTGCATGGTATATGTAGCTTATGCCTCTTTCGACCAATTTGAAAATGGGTTTGTGACCAGGTTGGCATTATAATATCTGCTGTCGTCGGTTACTTCCATGCCAATCCACGAAGGTTTGTCAAAGCTTTGTGTTTCGTATTCAAGCTCAATCTCAGCAAAGAGAAGACCTTCGTTTTCACCTTTAAATTCATCTATTTCCCAAATGAACCCAGCAAAAGAGATCTTGTATCTGGTTTTTTCGATGAGCGGTTTGCGGCAGAGTTCATGCAACATCTCCCGGGCTTCCTCAAAGGGAATTTCGTATTCATATTCAAGTCTTGTCGCACCAACATTGGGACCCTTGATGGTCAGAATGCCGCGATCTTTGATCGTTCTTACTCGAACTGTTCGGCCTTTCTCCGAGTTCAGATAGCCCTGGCAATAGGGTTCGCCTGTACCAAGACGACGCCAGTCGTCGCCTGTTATCAGGAACTTTTTCTCAATTTCTTTTCCCATGAAAATCTCCAAGTCAAGGGGGGGCGGAAGGTCTTCCGGCAAGTTCGATAGCCGAAAAATTCAAGGTAGCATGTACGGTAAGTAGCGGAAAAAGAAGGGCAATAGCAAAGATATTAACGAGAGGGATCATGCTGACAAGGGCGGGAAGAACACCCAGTCGAAAAGAGGGGCTACTGTGCGTGCGCAGCCAGCGCAGTTTTTTGCCGAGCGACCAGCGCCTTCGGGAGGCTGGGTAGTCGACAAACAGCAATGCGGAATAATAGGTATATAAAAGAAAGACAATTGCCTGACCTATCCCTGGAATAAAATTGATAAAGAGGGCCACAATGGTCACGACAATTCCGAACAGTCCAATTTTTATTCCCTCGAAGAGGTCAGAGAGAAAGCCACTAATAGAAAAATTGGCCTCAGCGTCAAAATGCTCTCCGGCATACATTTTTTCAGCAGCGGTACTGAGAAAAACATAGCCAGGAGTTGACAGACTATAAGCCATGAGAAAGGCAAGATAAAAAGCGACAATTTTGGAAACAATGAGAAACAACCAACTGCTCACCAGCCAGCCGCTGTATTTGATCCAACCCAGGATGCTCTCGGTTGCTGGAGCAGTCGCTGTAAAATTTCCGGTGAGCTGATCGATGAAATCGACAGTGACCAGGTAACCGAGCCAGGTGAGCGTGATAGTTATCAGGAAAAGAAGAAAGCTCCAGCCAAAGAGCCTTTTACGACGGAAGATGAGGGATAGGGAGTGCGATAAAGGAATCCACTCAGGAGTAGAGGTGCGGGGAACATGGAGTTGCTTTTGCATTGTATAAGCTGGTATAACTAGTATGATTGAAGGGATACGCGGTATTTCGTCTGGAGCAAGGGAAAAAACATTTCTATAAGATAAAGCATTATCCCGCATAAAGATATCTGTCGAATGCGTAAAAGTATAGATCCTTTTCACCGGCTGTAAAGGTCGGAGAAAGACATTTGTCTATCCCGGCAGTATCCTCATATGCAATATTCTCATGTTATGAATCTAAAGAGCAAAAAACAGCATCGACCGGTATTCGTCTGCCGCCAGTGCGGCCATCAGAGTGGCAAATGGCTGGGGCGTTGTCCTGAGTGTGGTGAGTGGGAGAGCCTGGTTGAGGAAATAATGCACGTCCAGACTCCTGGTGGCGGCACCGTATCGCAACCGCAACCGCTCTATTTAGCTCCTGAGGGAGACGAAGAAAGAATCAGCACCCGCATGGATGAGCTGGACAGGGTTCTGGGCGGGGGAATTGTGCCGGGTTCGGTCGTCCTTATCGGCGGCGAGCCGGGGATTGGTAAATCGACCCTTCTGCTGCATCTTCTCGCCTCGATAGCAGAGGATGGCAGACCGGTTCTCTATGTCTCGGGCGAGGAGTCTGCCCGGCAGATAAAAATGCGGGCCAGACGTCTCGGCGTCATTCATCCGGAGGAATACCTGGCCACCGAGAGCGTGGTCGAGCATATCATAGCCATGACCTGTGCCATGCGCCCCTGCCTTCTGGCCGTTGATTCCATTCAGACCCTGACCTGTGCCGATGTCTCCTCTTCGCCCGGTTCGGTTACTCAGGTGCGCGAGTCGGCCTATAGATTGCTCGGCATGGCCAAGAAAGAAAACATTCCGGTCGTCCTGGTCGGTCATGTCACTAAGGATGGGGCAATAGCCGGGCCGAAAGTGCTCGAGCACATGGTCGATACGGTGCTCTACTTTGAAGGAGATCGGAGCCACGCTTTTCGGATCCTGCGGACGGTGAAGAACCGTTTTGGGTCCACCAATGAGATCGGCGTATTTGAAATGAAGGAAGAAGGACTGGTCCAGGTGAGCAACCCTTCGGAGATTCTGCTGGCTGAGCGGCCCTTAAATGAACCCGGTTCCGTCGTGCTGCCAAGTGTCGAAGGGACGAGGCCGATTCTGGTCGAAGTGCAGGCCCTGGTCAGTCCCACTAACCTTGGTACGGCCAGGCGTACGGCGATTGGTGCCGATCAGCAACGGTTATCCTTGCTCTGTGCGGTATTGGAGAAAAAAGGTGGCCTGGATATGTATGGTCACGATATTTTTCTTAATATTGCCGGGGGGATGCGTATTGACGAGCCCGCCCTCGATCTGGGTGTCATCTGTGCTTTGGCCTCCAGCCTGTTAGAAAAACCGATACCCTCGACAACGGTGGTCTGCGGCGAGGTCGGCCTAGCCGGAGAAGTTCGAGCCATAGGCCATGTTGACGTGCGGATTCGCGAGGCGCAACGGTTAGGTTTTAACCGTTTTGTGCTCCCTAAAAGCAATAAGGAAAGGATTACCTGGAAGCCGGCAATCGAATTAATTGGTGTGGCCAGTCTTCAGGAGCTCATGGAAGTTGTTTTTGGATAAATAACCTGATAAAATCACAGTAATTAACCAGTAAAAATAAAGAAATTAAAGGAGCGCATCATGTCTGATTCTCATAACCACGATCATCCCGAAGATAACTCCGTAAATGTAAAAATTGCCTTGTTTTTTGCCGTCGTCCTTGTCGCGATTACCTTCATCGCTTGGATAAATTGAGCAGATTAACCGTCTGCCCTATGTCAGTGCGACGAAAAATTGATCAAGGTATTTTGTAAGATGACGGAAAAGGTGACAAAGAACGGACCGGAAAGAGAAGTCGTTATTCTGATGACCGACATGGTCGGGTATGCACGAATATCTTCAGGGATGACCCCCGAGGAAATCCGCGATTTTCTGATCGATTACCATGGCAGCATACATGATATCGTTCACCGGGAAGAAAGTATCCCGTTTGAAATCGAGCCCTCTGCCGGGGACGGCTGCCTGGTTATTTTTGACAAACGTCCGGGCGAAGACCGCGCCGGTATCTGCAGCCGGGCACTGGCCACAGCACTCAGGATGGCCGAAGCCATCGCTGACGGCAGCTTGGCTCCGACCAGGATGGGCATCTTGCTCGGGCCGATAACCGAAGCGCAACTGGGCGCCAGAATGGCTAAGTTCGGGGCAAGTTTTGCCGTTGCCAATCGTCTTGAGGAACTGTGCGGCCATTTTGGGACAGACCTTTTGATGGATCGGGAAGTTGCCAGACATCAGAGAGGGTTTGAAAAATATCTGGTCACTATAGCCAAAATCAGTCTGACCAGTGTCCTGCATCCAATGAATGTCTTCACCCTCTATAAACCAGGCATGCATAACTGTCCTGCCCATGTGGAGGAAGCTTCGTTGTTAAAATTCATCCAGATGAAAAATGAAGCTATGGAGTTCTTTAGCGGTAACTTACAGCTTGGGATTGAACCTGACTTTCCACGGGTCAGGGAGGAACTCCTTCTGGCCCAGAAGTATTTCAGGGAATTGACCGGCAGGGAAGATGTCGGTACGGAGCGAATTCTCGAATACATCCGCGAGACACCTGTTCCGGCCGTCGATTTTGACCAGCGAGGCATGAAATTGATGGAAAAGAAGCGAGATTCTCTTGGGGAGCGATTGTTCCATTTGTCAAAAGAGTTGCTTCGGGCCATGAACTCTGATTTTTATCACGCGCTGGTGGTGGATACCGAGTGGGAACGATATTTTAAATTGGAGTGGTGTAAAAAAGGTGTCACCATAATCAAAATAGACAGTGTTCCCGATGGCATATATTATCTGGACAGCGGCACCGTGCTCGCTTTTAACGGCGAGGGAGAACTTCTTACCACCATGACCGCGGGAGCTATCTTTGGCGAAATGGCCTATTTTGGTAAAGAGCAAAAACGTACTGCCACTGTTACTGCTAAAACGGATGTGGTGTTAAGAAGGATATCTACCGAGAATTTCAAGAAACTTCCGGTGATAGTTGAGATATTCGAACGAATAGCCAAGGCGCGACAGCGGGAGATTGCCGAGAACCTCCGGCATCTGCAAGACATGGTCGTATCCTCCGCCTGATGCAATAGATACCGACGGAGGACACAACACCGGGGTGAAAGACTATTTGGTCGACAGCACCACGTAGGTGGAGTAATTTCCGGCACGGACCCGCAAGAGTACCTTGTCGTCGGATTTTGATTGTTTCAATACAGCATTGAGATCTTTCATGCTGCTTACTCGTTTTCGATTCACTTCTTCCACCAGTTGACCTGGTTTAAGGCCTGCAGCGTCTGCCGAGCTGTCTGCAGCAATATCACTGATAATCAGTCCGCTGTGAATGCCATATTCGAATTTCCTGGCGAGTTCAGGGGTCAGTTCCTGCAGAGTGAGGCCATACTGGTCAAGGGAACCAACGTCGTTCGAACCGAGTCCTCCTTTGCTGAAATCAGACGGTTGTTCACCAATGGAAACTTGAATCATCTTGTCTCTCCCTTCACGCATGATGTCAAGCATGGCTTTACTCTTTGGTTGGAGCATTGCGACCCGATTGCGTAGATCGGAAACATCTTTTAGCTCAACCCCGTCGAGGCGGAGGATGACATCTCCCTGCTGCAGTCCTGCGGCACTGGCCGGAGAATTTTCTTGTACTTGACTGACCAGAATACCACCGGTCTGTTTTAAGCCAAACGATTCGGCCAGCTCTTTGGTCACGTTCTGGATAGCCACGCCAAGCCAGCCGCGAGTAACCTTACCCTGTTTCTGCAATTGCCCTTCAACGGATTTGACCAAATTGATAGGAATGGCAAAGCCGATTCCCATATAGCCGCCGGTTCTCGAGAAAAGAGCGGTATTAATGCCAACTGCTTCGCCTCGGCCGTTAATTAACGGTCCGCCGCTATTGCCTGGATTGATGGCAGCATCGGTCTGAATGAAGTTCTCATATTCGCTGATCCCGACGCTGGATCTGCCGGTTGCACTGACAACGCCGACGGTTACCGTCTGACTGAGCCCAAAAGGATTGCCGATGGCAATAACCCATTCGCCGGCTTCGAGATTCGATGAGTCTCCAAGGGGCAGGACGGGCAGGTTTTTCGGATCAGAAATTTTGATGAGCGCGACATCGGTCTGGGGGTCTGTGCCGATAACCTTAGCGTCGAAATCCCGGTTATCGGAAAGGGTTACTTTAATACTATCGGCACCATCTACCACATGGTTATTGGTCAGGATAAAACCATCTTTACTGATGATAAAACCGGACCCCTGTCCTTGTTGCTTGCGTTCCTGAGGTTGTTGGCGACGAGACTGGGGACCGAAAAATTGTTCGAAAAAGGGACTGTTGAACATATCTTCGGGATTTAATCCCTCTGGAGAATTGCTCGTTGTAGTTTTTTCTACTTTGATATTAACGACCGCCGGTTTAGCCAGTTTCACTACATTGACAAAAGCCTTGGATGACTTGTCAAGGATAGCGTTATCTTCGCTGCTATTGGTCTGGGCCATACTCTTTGTGGCTATAAGTGTCACGCAGATCATCAGGATGGCGAGCATCCTGACAAGTGGTAGGGCCGTTTTTTGTGTGTTCATGCACCTTCTCCTTTAAATAAAGACTCTGAAATGATTGTTTGAGGAAGATCCGTCCGTCATATGTCGATTCCAATACATATCGATGAGACGAATCAGTTCTCTGCCTTGGAGACTACTGTAAACGTGAAGAAAAAACCGTCAAGAAAGATTACTGAAATGTAATCATCTAGAGCCCGTTAACGAAAAGAAAAAGCAGGCTTATTTTTCAATGTCTTATTGAGGGGGAAGATACAAAAACGGGCAGCACGTAGAATGACTTGCTGCCCGTTTTTGTGCGCGGAAATGCAGGGTGAGGAGCTGGCTGTCAGCTGCGGATCATATCGGCGATCTGAAAAGCGACCTCCAGACTTTGTTCTGCATTGAGTCGGGGATCGCAGCTGGTCAGGTAATTTTCGGCGAGTTCTTCATCCACTATGTTATGTGCTCCACCAGTGCATTCTGTGACGTTGTTGCCGGTCATCTCCAGATGGACGCCGCCGGGGATAGTACCTTCCGACCAGTGAGACTCGAAAAAGCACGTTATTTCGGAAAGGATATCATTGAAATTCCGGGTTTTAAGTCCGGATTTAGCGGTATACGTGTTGGCATGCATGGGGTCACAGCTCCAGACAATATTAAAGCCCTCTCTTTTCATTTCCCGCAGCAGCGGCGGCAGGACTTTGTCAACTTTTTTCATGCCCAGACGAGTGATGATTGTCAGTCTTCCCGCTTCGTTGTCGGGATTTATGACTCCGATAATTCGTTTTACATCATCGATATCATAGGTCGGACCAAGTTTGAGACCGATAGGATTATGCACCCCGCGTAAAAATTCGATATGGGCACCATCGATCTGTCTGGTTCGCTCGCCGATCCACAACATATGTGCAGAACAATCGTACCAGTCGCCGGTGATGGAATCCATGCGGGTCAGTGCTTCTTCATACTGGAGGAGCAGCGCTTCATGGGAAGTGAAAAGCTCGGTCTGGTTAATCTGCGGGGCTTCCGAGGAAATGCCGATAGTCTCCATAAATCTGATGGCGTGACTGATCTGCTTAGCTAATCGATTATAGGACCGTCCCATAGGCGAGTGCTCGACGAATTCCTGATTCCATGCCTGCACTCTCTGCAAAGAGCCATAGCCACCGCGGGTAAAAGCCCGCAGAAGATTAAGGGTTGAAGCGGCCATATTGTAACCCTTCAACATGTATTTGGGGTTCGGGGTACGGGAATCCGGGGTGAATTCGGGAGTGTTGACCATATCGCCCCGGTAGGATGGCAGTTCCACTCCATCGATAATCTCTGTGTCGGAGGAACGTGGCTTGGCAAATTGTCCGGCTATTCTGCCGACTTTAATCACCGGCTTACCGCCGGCGTAGGTGAGCACTACGGCCATTTGCAGCAGTACCTTGAGTGTCTCACGGATGTTCGGGGCGGTAACCTGGGAAAAGTTTTCGGAGCAGTCACCACCTTGGAGGAGAAAAGCATCTCCGGTTACTGCTTTGGCCAAAAGATTTTTGAGGGAACGGATCTCACCGGCAAAGACGAGTGGTGGTAGCAGGGCTAAATTGGTGAGTACTTTGTCGACGGCCTTCTGTTCCGGCCAGGTGGGCTGCTGCAAAGCTGTACGTTTTTGCCAGCTTGATTTCGTCCAGTTTTTATGCTCGGTTGGCGTCATGTTTTCCTCGGTGGTCTTTGGTTTTATTTATTATCCACTGGTTCCCATGTGTCACATGGGAACTATGT
>CBDTUM010000120.1:0-13800 GCA_965363495.1 uncultured Desulfopila sp. | reverse complement strand
TGGAGGATTTCGCGAAGATCATTAGGTTTTTTGAAGGTAAGAAAACTGTTTTTTTGCTGACTGGGTACAAACTCTTTCAGTATTGTGGCAACCGTATCTATGACCTCTCGCTGTTCCATGAGTAATCTCCCTTTTACACCAAACAACATGTGCTTTTAATCAACCAAGATCTGTTGCCTGCCCTGCAACACTCTCAACCAAACTTCGCACTGACCCGTCTTTTATTAAGCCACCCGACAATTTTTTTGCCGATAAGTGGAAATACCCCCAGGACGGTGAACGATATCAACAATCCTGGAGACAATATTCCACTGATACTATTAATCTGGGCCAACTGGGTGCCCGCATTGACATACACAATCGTGCCTGCCAGCATTCCGACCTGACTGACCCAATAGAATGTTCCAATGCGAATCGGCGTTAATCCCATCAGCAGGTTAATGAGAAAAAAAGGAAAAATGGGGACGAGACGCAAGGTAAAGAGATAGAAGGCGCCTTCCTGCTCAATACCCCTGTTAAGGGTCTGTAATCGATCCCCAAAACGTTTTTGAACACTGTCACGTAAGATAAAGCGGGCAACGAGAAAGGCTAGAGTCGCACCGATAGCCGACGCAAAAGAGACAATCACCAATCCCCAGATGAGACCAAATATCGCTCCCGCAGCCAGGGTGAGCGCAGCAGCCCCCGGCAACGACAACGAGGTAACCGCAATATACAGCCCGAAAAAGCCAAGACCGGCCAAGACAGGAGCACCGCTCCGCCAGCTATCCAGCTGAGTCTGTCCGGCTTTGATTCCTGCCAAGCTCAGATAGCGATCAAGATCGAAAACCCAATAGGCTGCAACCACAGCGATAACCACGCAAACAAGCAAATATTTTTTCATAACTTTTTCTCCGACTGGCAAAATTACTGGGAAACAAATACAAGAACCCTTTGCCTACTCTGTCGCAACACAGTGAGCTTTCCTTACAAAAAAAATGAATGTCCTTGAAAAAAAGGAAGACTCGGAGAACGATCTATCGTCAGTTCGATTATTTTTGCGGATAACCTGTCAAAGGTGTTTTTTACTTCTTCATTGGTGGTTAGTAACCTTTCAGCGGAAAACCACCAAATTCTGAATAACCTCCGAACTGTAAGCATTCACCAGTGCCGGAGACGCGCGAAAGAGGTCATTAAACCGTACTATTGGTACGTTTAATGGCCGATGACAAAACAGATTCGATGCTGGTGAACGCTTACGGTGTTTACAAGAGGGTAGTCAGCGGGAGCGAGAGGGGGGAGAACTTTATATTTCAGCTATCAGTTGCGACACTTTGAGTAAAAATGCAGTACTGATAAATACAGGTGGAGAGGGGGGAAAAAATTTAGACCTTGGACACCTCGTTCGTCAGTTTTTTTTCTATACGTTCACGGACATCGTCAGGGAGAGATCGACAAGAAACCTCATCGGCCTCCCTGTTCCGGCGGAGTACCGATCGAATAAAAAGCAGTTGTTGCTGGTAGCGCCTGCACAAGACACACATCATCAGATGAAACCGGATACCCATGCGTTTGTAGAGTGGCAATTTCCGGTCCATGGATTCAGATATCATGCCGGTGATTTTTTTACAGCTAAATATCCAGTGCCTCATGATATTCCCTCTTTCTTTCCGCCAAACCAGTTTACTTCAAGACAACGCCTGAGCAGCATTCTTGCCCTGTACAGTATGACCCAACAGTTATTTTTCCTTATCTGAAGCAACTCACATATTTCACTGGTCGTCTCTCCTTCCAGCTCGCGGAGGGTATAGACCAATGCCAAATTTTCGGGTATGTCCGCCAGGCACGCCTGGATAGTACCCATGAGCTCTCTAAGTTCAAATGTGTTTTTGGGATCTCCAGCCCAGTCACCCGGTTTAATTTTCCATTTCTCTTTCTCATTAAACAGCTCGTCCGTACTATAGGAAAAATCATCAATATTTTCATCACCCTGCTCGGGTGTCAGTTTCCTGTAATAGTCCACTATCTTGTGTTTCATGATACCTGTCAACCAGGTTTTCACAGTGGACTGCCCAGAAAATTTTTCACGAGAACGATAGGCAGCAAGTAAAGTCTCTTGAACCAGGTCCTCAGCGGAAAAGGAGTCTCGAACACGGGTACGGGCAAACCGGTACAGTGCATCACCATAGTGGTCCAACCAGGTTAAGGGATCATTATCCACTCTCATTTCAGCTGCCATCGTTCTCCAATGTTTTCAAGCTTTTTCACCGACGTATCACCTTCGTATTTACAAGAGAGAGGAGCTGGTACCAGCTGTGCTCCTGAACAATATAACAAGAGTTGCTGCTTAGTACTCTATACGTCGTAACAAAAAAGGAAACCTTACCGATTATTTTTCACAAGGTACGTTTAATGATCGATGACAAAACAGTTTCGGTGTTGGTGAACGCTTACGGAAAAAAGGGGTTGTTTGCCTCCGAGACGGAAAAAAATTGTTATGAATTTTCAATATAGTTAGCTTGCCTGCAAGGACACAAAAACAGGTTTAGATTGCAATGCGTCGAATTTGTGGTATTTTTGCAAATCTTGAAAGAAAAAACCTTCAGGACTTCAGCTTGTGAGAAAGAAATAATGCAAACCACCAAGTTCGTTTTTGTAATAGCGATCAGCCTAGCGATACTGTTTTTTACCACCGACCAATCACTCAACGCGGCCACCTCAGCCAGTGAAGTAAAACGATCGTTCACCTCCACCAAACATATAGTAACCCCCATTTCCCTTTCCGACAGATCCCGAAAAGTGATACGTGGGCTGGCCTCCATATATGCCGACAAGTTTAACGGCAGGAAGACTGCCAGCGGCCAAAAGTTTTCTCAGAAAAGACTCACAGCAGCGCACCGGTCACTTCCGTTTGGTACCAAAGTACGTGTTATCAACATTCGCAATCATAAATCGGTTGAAGTGCGTATCAACGACCGAGGACCATTGCCGGCGGGTCGTGTAATCGACGTGTCGGCTGCCGCCGCAGCGAAAATTGGCATGGAAGATGCCGGAATCCAGCTCGTTAGACTGGAAATCATTGCAGAGAAACCAGCCGGGGAGTCTTGACGATAATTCTTTCATGACAGTTCCCAAAAATAGGCGCAGGCCGCCATCACCTGAATTCCCGCTCCGCGTCTTTTTTGACGGCTCCTGCTCGGTCTGTGCCAGAGAAATAGAAATGTATCGTGCAAAGGACCGTGAAGGAAAGCTCCGCTGCATCGACATCAGTGCTCCTGATTTTGAGCCGAAGCAATACGGCATTCCCCAGGAAGATTTTATGGAGCTGATGCATGCAATCGATGCGCGGGGGGTGGTTTATCGCGGAGTTGAATCTTTTTGGGCCATCTGGCAGGCATTTCCATCGTCTACGCTCTTTGGTCTGCTGGGCACGTTCATATCCCTTCCCCTCATCAACCCACTTGCCCGTGTCTGTTACAGGGGTTTTGCGAATATCAGGCAATATTTGCCGAAACGAACAACAACCTGCACATCAGGAGCTTGTGAGATAAAGAAGGGGAAGCACAAGTAAACCGGCTTCAGTTCACCGCCAATCAACAATGAACCACAGACGATGCAACGTACCTGTGGTTCAAGTGACGTCAAGGCCGGCATGCAACCCTACTTAACACCTGTGATCGGCCTCATCTGGGTATCACACGCCCCGCCTACTTTGACTGTTTTCGATTCTTTTTCTCCCTGGCACGTTTCCCCCTGGTCAGCAATACGACATCTCAGTTCCAGCGGTTTACCACCATTAAGCCAGGAAGGTGTTTTTCGATATCGTCCGATCTCATTGAACCTACAGCCACTCGGAATCCCATAGGGAGCACATCGGGACGGTGCTTTCAGGGTGACTCGTCTCTTATCCACGACGAATCCTGGATAGTTGTCAACGATTGTGATGACATCCCTGGCCGGGTCTTCCCTTACGAGGAAGTTACGAAAGAAATACCCGCCTTCCGTCTTTTGATCCACCCGAATCCGGGTATCGGCTATCAGCGCGAAATTGTTTCCCCTGCGGGCCACCGCCCCTGACATGTACTCAACCCGGTCGTGCTGGGGAAAGCATTTCCCCATCGCCGGGGCATGATAGTAGTGTCTAAGATTTTTCAGGTCCGACAGCGAATTATTCGGGAAAATCGCCGCGAGGTCCTGATCGTTGCCAAACAGGATGCGTTGCACATCATCCAGGTTTTGCGCGTACATGCTTTGCAGCTTGCTGTAATTTCGGTCACCGGCCAGATCGTCGCGCAGGAAGCAGGAGGTCAATCCGGAAATCTGAGTCAGGTATTCATCCCAGATGTTGTACTGGGAGACGCTGGATGAAACGCCCTGAAAATCGCCGGGAGCCTCGCACCCCTGACGCCGGACGCACGACTCAAGGCCGCGGTTACGAATCGAGAGGGCAATAATATTACGTTCACAGGCACCATAGGCGTTACAACCACGCTCCAGATGTCCTTCGAAAATCGCGGTGCGCATGGTGTAATCCAGATGCTTGGCGCGCTGCAGGGAACGAATTGACCAGCGATTTTGCTGATCACGGATGAAGCGATCCCAGGCCCCCTGTAAAGCATCGCGACGCCCGGTCAGACGCCGATTGGTACTGTCACAATAGGTCGAGTTGTGAAAGGTTCGAATGATCTGATCCAGCTCGCCGCGTGGCGGCGTTGCGGCAGTACTGACTTTGGTTCGGGGAGGGGGATCGAAAAAAGGCGCTTTAGTCATCGCATACAGCCTTCGAACATCAAGAACATATTGGACACCACCTTCACAATGGTGATTGGCGACGGTCATTGTTTGCCGCTGCTTAACGGCGTTTGTATAATACTCCACCGAAGCCGGCGTCGCCGTGCGGGAATCCATAATCACCTGAAAGCCCACATAAGGAACGCCCTGGCTATCGGTTAACGGGAGCCCGTCGTCCACAACTATACAGGGCACGACCGACGAGCCTTGAGCGAGTGTACCGGCAGGCACTGCCGGCCCTGTTCTGCGGAAGGTTTTGATATCATAATAGGGGATATCGAGCGCACCGTTAAAGCGGTAAAGGGTCATGACCGGTGTGGCTGGTATAGCCGCCCAGGCGGTCGACGAAATAAAGAGTGTAAGCAGCAGGAACAATCTTTTCATACCATGTTTCCTATCGTTTAGGTTCCAGATGATGTGTTTTCTGCATATTGCCGCAAGAACGGCGATGGGCTCGGGCTTTTCATAAAACAGGGAGAATCATAAAGCATCGCACAGCTACAATGGTCTTTATCCCGCAGAGGATACGGGAAATTCCAATTATGACTTGATGAAAAAGATACAAGTCTATAACCAACACTAATCCCAAAAACTCTTTTCTAGCCAAAACCTGAGAGTTGACGCCAATACAAAGCAAACATACTGACTGATCATGAGCTCTGTTAGGAGAACTGCTGATTTATCTACCGTAAACTGGCATACATTTCTATCGAAAATATCTTTCAGAGACAAAAAATGGTATTTCCTGCCAACAAAATATTATCTGTATCTACCAATAATCTGCATATGCACATAGATCAGTATGTACTTGCCAAAGCTTCATACTCCGATAAACAGCGGCATAGAGAGAACACAATGAAAAACCTGAACCAAGCAGAAATCAGTGAAGAGTTAGACCAATACCGACCGTCGTCTTGCATTTATCAGTCGTTCAAATTGTTCCCGGGCTTCAATGCAACGAGTTGCTACCGGATGTGCTTCAAGCCTTTTAAAGGCCAATTTCCTCATTTGTTATTTCGCAATAACCATATTCACCAGCTTCAACCCTGTCTAAGGCAAGCTCTATTTCCTTCCCACATCCATTTGATTATAGGAAGGCAAAGTGATACACCTATGCCTAGAGGTGGCGCTAGAGGTGGTATTCCAGAGAAGATGGGGTATTGATAAATAAGGTGTGCTATATACTGACGGTGCTGACGTAGCGACACAGGATGAATATTTGTTGCGATAAGGAAAGATTATAACAATATGAGAAAAATTATCCTTTTGATTAGCATAACAATCATCGGTTGGCTCGGTTGGTGGTTGGGAAGCTACATAGGCATCATGACTGCGTACACGGCAAGTACTATAGGTAGTTTATTTGGCGTTTACGTTGGAGTTCGGATAAATCAAAATTATCTGAGTTAATGCTGGCCATGCTTCACTATCACAGACATCATTTCCTTTAAGGGATGGTTACACACCAACCCCATGAGAAGGTGTTTGTGTTATTATCCCAGAGAAGATGAGCTACTAAAATTGGCACACAGTACTGATATTCCATGAGTATGATCAAGAAATAACCTTTAAACCATTTTCTACCCCAGCTGTTGGCCCAATTGTGAGTGTCATTGATAACAGATTTTCCACTTAAGGTTTGGGTAATTTCACAGGACCACGTCTCTTCTCCGTGCAGTAGGCACATCTAAGATTGAGATGACACCCTTTGGGTGGATTGATAGCACTTGGCAGCGGTCTTGGCAAAAACTTGATTTCCTCACTCAGGAGTTCCGGTGGGAGATGAAGACCCTGGCGTCAGAGATAAACGATGCCAATGCGGCCCATCTCACTGTCGATTTGAAGAGTGAATTGGAAAAAAATACGAGGGCAGGTCCAAAACATTGCAGAGTGCTTCTTGATGCTTTTAGATATTTTAGAAAACTAAAAAAGGCCCCTGAAACAGGGGCCTTTTGGTTTTTCAAGTATATGCCGTTGTGTCTCTGTTCTCGTATTATCCTAGTCCATCAACTCCGCCCGTACCGCGTCAAGCAGGTACGGCATCGATTCAGTCACCGAAGTTGATAACTCCAGTGACCAGTTGATTTCTTGCGGTTCTACCCCGAAGACCATAACCGGCGGGGGAGTGCTGCACCCAGCTAGCGCCATTACCCGGAAAATATCAAAACCGTGCATTGAGGCGATGCATGATGCGCCGCTACAATGATCTAAGGATATTTTATAAACTGTCCCCGGAGGTTGATCGCCCTTCATGGCATCGAGCACAATAATTCGATCTGCCTGTTCCAGATCTGTTAGGGCGTCTAGAATCGCGGTACCGACCTCTACTATCTTTGTATTTTTTGGCAAGTTTTCTTCACGAAGAAGTCGGGCGGCATGTACCCCGACCCCTTCGTCTCCCAAAAGTTCATTGCCGATTCCGAGAATAAGTGTTTGCATCTACCTCTCACAAAATTATTTGTTCTTTGTCCGCAGCTATCACTAGGTTGTTAGACCAGCCGACTGAAATTTATTATTTACCAGTGTGGACAACAATTGGTTTTTGGTCCGGGCGCAAAATATGCACTGCACAGGAAAGACAAGGGTCATAGGCGTGGATAACACGAAGAGCTTCTACCGGCTCGTCGGGATTTTCGATCGGCGTACCGATTAAGGCTGTTTCCATCGGACCGCCGACATCATTATCGTCACGAGGGGATGCGTTCCAGCAGGTAGGTGTAATCACCTGGTAATGGGAAATCTTCCCCTGGGTGATTTCCACCCAATGGCCAAGAGCACCACGGGGAGCTTCAGTTAATGCTACACCGAATCCGGAGAACTGTTCGAAGTTATCGTCGAACGCGTTTTGTCCGGCATTCAATTCGTTCAGCCAGCCATCCATGGCTACAGCAATCTTTTTCGCCTCCAGCGCTCGAGCTACATGTCGATCCATGACCGAAATACCACGATCATAATCACCGTTGATCCACATTCGTGCCAGCGGACCAGCCTCATATGGCTTCCCCTTCAGTCGAGGGGCCTTGAGCCACGAGTAAGCGCCTTCTTTTGGATATTCAGGCCGTGTTTCTCCAGAAGCTGGCGTCAGATTGCCGGTGGCATCTGCATACCAGGAATATTTGACCGATTCGGTTATATCGTTAGTGTTCAGGGTGTCCTGAATATCCGCGACACCGCTTTCGGCGTACCCTCCGGAAAATAAACGTGAACTATTGGTATCATCCATCTCGAATGCGCCATAAGCGAGTAAATTGCCGCTCCCGCGACCAACGTCGAAATAATCACTGTAGACATTCCCGACCTGCTGGACATCTGGCAGATAGACATTCTCAATGAACGAGGTCAGCTCAGCAAGGTGCTTTTTATAGCTGGCGATATCACTAGCCGTAGGGATGGCAGTGAATCCACCGGGGATAAAACTATTAGTGCTTGGCATTCTACCAGCAAACACAGCACCCATTTCGTGGGCCTGTCGGCGGGCGGCTATCGCGGCGGGTAGATTTGCTGCCACGCCGTCCAGGCCGGGACGCATATCCGTTTGCCATGCTGTCGCCCATGGCGAGGCAGCTGGCCCGGCAACGTAATCGAGAGCCGCAAGCAGGTAAAAATGGAGGATATGTGATTGCAGAAAGTTGGCCCCGAGAGTCAAGTTGCGTAACAATCGTGCATTTGTAGGCGGCAGCCAGTTAGAAACATTTTCCAGGGCCTGGACAGCTGCCTGTCCGTGGGAGATCGGGCAAACGCCACATATGCGCTGAGTAATAATGGGCGCATCAAGAGGACTGCGGCCATTCAGGAGGGTCTCAAAGCCGCGAAAAAGTGTTCCGGTACAGTGGGCATCAACGATCTGTTGTTGCCCGCCGTTGGTGTCAATGGCTATTTCGATCTTCATATGACCTTCAATCCGAGTAACCGGATCCATGACGGTAATTGTTTTCATTCTATATCTCCAAAAGTGTTCGTTCTTTCAACTAATATCAAAATTTTATGAGCCGGTTGACATACCCACAATTAAAATGCACTGCAGAGTGTCAGGCGAAAACTGATGCGCTAGCAACCTCTCTATAAACCGCCTGGCTACCAGATGTTACCTTTACTCTTTGAGGAATTGGAGATGGGTTCTTTCGGCGAAATGTCCATGTGCCATCCGATTTTACGGTGACGGCACCTAGCTGGGTGTTGGTATCTCTGTTGTAAACACTTACGATCTGGCCAGCCTCCCCTTCCCCCTTCACTACAAGCATGGACAAATCCTCTCGCCAGACTGCCTTGGATAATGTAAGGGAATCTGTGGTGGGTTCCGGCTCGGGGGGATTAGGATTAGGGTCTTTGGTAACCGGTTTCTCGAAATGTTTATATTCGTATTCCAATTTGTAAAATGGAGAAAACTTGTCGGGAAAATCTCGTTCAGTGCAACCAATACATATCGCTCCGGCTCCAATACACCAATTGGTTCCGTTATTCCATTTACGAGACGGACAATCCGCCTTTGTCTCGGGGCCTTTGCAGCCAAGTTCTTTAAGGCACTTGTTGGCAATACCGAATGTTTTCGCTTCACCCTGCCCCTTACGAGGACAGTTTTTGTGAATCTCGGTGCCATACAGTGCTGTTGGGCGGCTACGATCATCCAGCTGTGGCATTTCCCCCGCGAGCAGGTGGGCAACGGTCCAAACGATCCAATCTGGATGAGTAGGACAGCCAGGCATATTAACAGTATTTAAACCGGTGAGTTCGCCGACACTGACGATGCCGGTCGGGTTCGGGCTTGCTGCAGGAATTCCACCGTGACTGGCGCAAGTTCCTATACTTAAGATGGCTGCAGCGTTTGGGGCCAGCGTTTGAACAGCTTCCATTGCAGTCACGTCCCTACCACCTTCACTCCAGAGCATGCAGGTATGTCCGCCAAATGCGGTCGGGATTCCACCCTCAACAGCTAGTATATAGCTCCCCTCGGCTGTATTTTTTAACTGTTGCACAGCAAGATCCCCGGCTGCGCTCATGAGGGTAGGATGAAAAACGAGGTCGATAGTATTGAACAACAGGTCGGCGATATCCGTCGGGCCGCTATCGCTGAACAGGTTAGACAGAGATATGGTACAACCTGTGCAGTTGGCTGCGTTGAGCCATATAACCTTGGGTAAAGTGGACGTGTTAGCAGCAAACGCCATCTCTAGTTTACCAAGTACTGTCATTGGCAGGCCCAGCACTGCTGCTGAGCCAATACAGTATTTCAAAAAATGCCGCCTGTTTATTTGCATTTTGCGTTCTCCTTATATTTAAAAATAATGGCCCGCCGCAAGCTGCAGGCTAAAGTTTAACTGTAGTTTTGCATTGTGTCGTGTTGATCATAGCAATTGCCGTGCCACATTGTAGCGTGCTATACGTTATATTTGGCCTAAAGCGCTGATGTGGGGTCATTAAGTGAAGTTGCAAAGGTAGAACAGGAAGGCTCTCTAACCTCTACATTTAAGTGAAGAAAAAGGAGGGTGTGTAAAAAAATGATATCTTGGTGCACCAATTGTTCACTCCGTACCAGTAAAACAGCTTCATTGTACTATCCGAAAGCCTGGTTCGTAGACGATACGGTGTCAATGTCGTGAGTTATAGGTACTACTGGCTAAAATGAACGATAATCAAGAGATCTTAAAACTGATTGGGATATGTCTCATCCCGGCTGTTCTAAAATTCTCTTCTACCCGAACCGACTCTACCCAGTATGAAAAGTTTGTTTTACCAATTTCAATATTGAAAGAGTATATACGAGGTGTTCATTCCACGGATTTAATTGTTAAGAAAGGTTGTTTTGGGTTAGACCGGAGCGCTACATATGCAATATTGAAAACAGTTGGCATGGCTTATCACGAAACCGAGGTACACCGTAGAGCATTTGAAACCAGCCATACAACTATGTTAATCTATCATGCTGGACAGTTGATCGATGGTCAATTAATCACTATTGGAACAAACAGCAGGAATGCAAAAAACAGGAACTACACATTAAAATCATTCCTATGACTATTTTCCAGAATTTCCAGTCGCTTCTCACCAACGGATGAAGCCTTTCCAGCGTCTTCCGTTTTTCTTTGTCTTATAATTTAGACTTTTTCCTGGCCAACCATAATCCTCGTAGCTCTAAGTTGCATACAATCTTGAGTAACTCTGAGCTTGGACGCATATGCTCATTCGCCTTCTTTTGATCTAAGATTTTATGTTACCAGATTTGCCGGTTACGTAGTGCCCGCGGATTGCATGTTTACTTTGTCAGATTTTCGTTAATTATTGGAAAGCCAAAACATTTTATTAATAGGACCAGACACCACTGAAAAAAAATCCTTTATTACACGCCTCTTATTGACAACCACACAAAAAACACAAGAATTGGATAAGAATACAAAGTAAGGTTGAGCCTATCAGAGACTGTTTAGAGCGGATTTTTAACGTAATCACTTGTTCAACTAAACGAGATTGTTCCTACAGGCTGAATCAAAACCTGTGCGACCAGTGAGATGTTCCCGCCAAAAGGGCTTTTCATGAACCTAATAAATAAAGTCTGTTCATTCTTCACAACCTCTAACACGCCGTCGCCTATTTTTCTCGATCCTGAAGAAGCCAAGCTCCAGCATATCAGGAGGGTCTACCGACATCATGTGTTCGATATTCCTATTTTCCGTACCTTTGGGCTGATAATTATAGCCCTTTTTGTTCTTCTGCATAATCTGTTTTTGTTGCCGACAGATACGGCCTGGATGGATTTCTGGAAACTACTCATCATATACGCAACGTACATCGCAATTTCCTGGGCCATCCTTTTTTTTTATTTCAGCAGAGTGCAACGGTTCAACCTTGGGTCATTCTTTCTCTTCTTTGATCTTGTTTTCTTCATCATGGCTATATATTACTCTGGGGGAGAGAAAAGCTGGCTTTTTTTCCTGTTGATGGTACGAACAGCCGATCAGGCGAGGACCACCTTCCGTAAAACGCTGCTCTTTGCGAACGCCTCGACGGCTGGTTATGTGCTGATGCTGTTATATCTTGCGTACTTCGAACAGCGTCCAATGACGATATCCGCAGAATTGACGACAGTATTCTTCATATATGCTTCGAACATCTATCTCTCTTTTATTTCAAGAACCGCAGATGATCTTCGGAATCGCATGACGGCCGCAGTTCGTGTCTCAAGAGACCTCATTCGACAACTCGAAAATCAGTCCAGCGCTCTACAAGCCAGTGAAAGTGAATATCGGGCATTGATCGAGGGCTCAATCCAAGGAATTTCTATCCTACAAAAGGGTATCATCCAGTTGGCTAATCCCTCTCTTGCCCGTATCTTCGGACACGAAAGTCCTGAAACACTCGTCGGGTTAAACCATATAACTTTGGTAACCAAGCAGGAAAGAGATCGATTAAAGAGTTACAGCGACGCCTTCCTAAATGGCCTGCCAACCCCTGAATGTTATGAATTCTTAGGATTACGTAGAGATCAAACATCTGTGTGGATTGAGTGCCTGGCATCTCAGATCACCTGGAATGGGGAACCAGCTATTCTTGCGACTCTTCAGGATATTAGCCTGCGAAGAGAAGCCGAAGAAGAACTACAACGCGCCCATGCTAGACTCGAGGATCGGGTACAGGAACGTACGGCTGCGCTGCAGCAGGCTAATGAAGCGTTGCTTAAAGAAATTGCCGAACGAAAGCGGATGGAACAAGAAAAGGAAAAGCTTGATGTGCAACTTCGACAATTTCAGAAGATGGAGGCTGTGGGACAATTGGCAGGTGGAGTAGCCCATGACTTTAATAATATGCTCTCGGTGATCATTGGGCATGTCGAGATGATTATGGATAAAGTAGACCCCACCCAGCCATTTTTTGCCGACCTGGAAGAAATTCACATGGCAGCCAATCGTTCAGCCGATCTGACCAGGCAACTCCTGACCTTTGCCCGAAAGCAGACCGTAGCACCTGAAGTGCTTGACATGAATGTGACCATTGAAAAGTTACTGAAAATGTTGAAACGGCTCATTGGTGAAGATGTAGATTTCGTTTGGAGGCTCGGAACCGAAATCTGGCCGGTCACAATGGATCCTTCGCAGATGGACCAAATCCTGACTAACCTCTGCGTCAATGCCCGTGATGCTATCGCGGGTGTGGGCAAGATAACGGTCGAGACGGGCAACAGCACCCTCAATGACGAGTTTTGCGCCACTCTTACGGACTGTGTTCCTGGAGATTACGTACGGATTTCTGTGAGTGATTCCGGTTGCGGCATGGACAAATTCATGCTTACGCATATATTCGAACCTTTTTTTACCACAAAAGAGGTCGGTGCAGGAACCGGACTTGGACTGGCCACCGTTTACGGTGCAATTAAGCAGAACAATGGCTGTGTCGAGGTATACAGCGAACCGGGAAAGGGAACTGTCTTTACGATCTACCTACCCAGATTTAAGGATGGGGGAAAAGTCAGGGAAGGGTCAAGGAAAAGGTCAGCAGAACCCGATGTTCGTGGTCAGCAGACCATATTGTTAGTGGAAGATGAACCAACGATTCTCGAAATGACGACGACGATGCTCCAACTCCTTGGCTATACTGTCATGGCAGCAAACACTCCAGGCAAAGCCATGAGCATGGTTGAGAAGTTCACCCCTGAAATACATCTGCTCATAACCGACGTAATTATGCCTGAAATGAATGGTCGAGAGTTGGCAGAAAAGCTTATTACCGATAAAAAAGGGATGAGATGCCTGTTCATGTCTGGCTACACCTCTGATATAATCGCCAACCAAGGAGTACTGGTCGAAGGGACACATTTCATCCAGAAACCCTTCTCGACAAAAGATTTGGCGCTTAAGATTCGAGAGGTGCTCAACACCGAAGAAGGGAATAAATTCTAGCAGAAGTTTCATAACACAACTTCTCAGGTTAAATGTTTGCAAAAAAAAAGCGATTACAATCAAAAGACTGTAACCGCTTGAATTTTTTGGTACACCAGGCAGGATTCGAACCTGCGACCCCCTGATTCGTAGTCAGGTACTC
>CBDTUM010000119.1:0-13857 GCA_965363495.1 uncultured Desulfopila sp. | reverse complement strand
TTTTGCTGCACTTATGCCATGTTGAACAAGAAATAATGCCATTGTCTTTCTCCACTGTTAGATATGATAATACAAACACCTGTAGCTATCAGGATGCATCCTGATGGTTACTTCCACTGGAAGTCCTCTTCAGGCGAATAGATGGCAGCATTTTTTTGATTTAATTCTCCAATGAGTCTATAACACTCGAAAATAACAATTTTCTCAAAACAGGAAAAGCCTAATGAAAATATCAGGAAAAAAAACCGGAAAATGTGCTTTTGAAATCGATCAAGCGGGCCACAAGTACACCTTGGATGCACCGATCTCTGCCGGGGGAGAAGATCTGGGCCCCAGCCCCAAAGGGCTTCTGCTGAGCGGTCTTATCGGCTGCACCGGGGTGGATATCTCTCTGATCCTGGAGAAAATGCGCTCCACCTATGAGGACCTTCAGATCACCGCGGAAGCCGAGGTGACGGAGGAGTATCCCCAGGTGTTTCAGGATATTTTTCTCACCTATGCCTTTACCTGCAAAAAACCAGACCCAAAGAAAATCATCCAGGCCGTGGAATTGTCCCTGGGAAAATATTGTGGTGTGTCGGCCATGCTCGCCAAAAACAGCCCCATCCACCACCAGATCTACATCAACGGTGAAAAGATCTAAGATCCCTCTGCAGGGAAGGGGATGATCCGTCTGTCGAAAGTCATACAACAAATTTTTTTTTATTTCTGCTTTTTCACCTTTGCAATACAGACGACACCTGATTTGGAGAGCTCCGACACAACCTGTGCCTCTGAAGCCGGATCTACCGAGCGGGTTCCCTGCAGCAGAACTCGTGTCGTAAAACCAAGTGATGCGGCATCGACGGCCGTGGCCTTTACACAATAGTCCAAGGCGAGGCCGACAACATCCACCTCACTGATACCGTGTGTTCTCAGGTTACTTTGCAGCCCTGTATCGTGCCGGCGGGCATTGTCAAAAAAAGCTGAATAGGAATCCAGATCTCGCTCCTGGCCCTTTTTAACAAAGAGGATGTGGCGCCCTGCTGCCTGTATCTCTGCTACCACCTTCTCGATTGCATCAGAAAGACGGGCGCCGCTCGTTCCCTCGACACAGTGGTCGGGCCAGAGCATTTGCGTCAGCCCGGAAAGTTCTCCCAGCTGAAACGGCTCTGCTCCAGTGTGAGACGAGGCAAAGGAACCGTGTCCCTGTGGATGCCAGTCCTGGGTAACAACAATGAGATCATAAAGAAGCTCTGCCCGCATGAGATCCACAACAAATGGCAGAATAGAATTCCCTTCCGGCACTGCCAGCGTTCCACCGGGAAGAAAATCGTTTTGCAGATCAACCACAATAAGTGCTCGCTGCATACCACCCTCCTCAGTATTAGAATTAAGGCAACTCTACCCACGTAGTCAGTGATTGCCAAGCGGATTGAAATTTTTTCCTATCTCTTGTTCTGCGTGGCAGCCAATCGTACCTTGATCTTTTCGAACTCATGATCCCGCATTTTCTCACGACGTTTAAACAGAGCCTGTGATAATCCCGCAGCATAGGCATGGGGATTGTCAAAACGAAAGATGGCACTATCAAAAGTGGCCAGACCGGTCTGCGTCCGAGACCGCATTACGGACAGCGTCTCGCGTCCAGCAACTCGCGCGCCATTACTAAAGAGCGGTGTCAGGAGTTGGCTGACTTCAACTGTTGCCGCGGGAATGATTTTACGTTTCCAGGAATCTTCAGGCGAAATGATCGTGATAATATTTTCATCCTGTCCCGGGGGCGATTCAGCGAGCGTGTCAAAGATGACATCGCCGACGTAATGTGAGTCCCGCCAGAGTCTCGCCACATCAAGACAACCCGGAATGCTGGTTTTAGCCGGTTGATCGGAGAGTTTCATCCGCGCAACCATTTTGCCTTCGTTGTTTTCGACGGCGGCAAGCTTATAGACTCCACCCAGAGCTGGTTCATCAAATGCTGTTACCAGTTTTGTCCCTACTCCCCAGATATCGATGGGGGCTCCCTGGGTTTTTAAACTAGTAATCAGTCTCTCATCGAGGTCGTTTGAGGCGACAATTCTGGTCGTCTGAAATCCTGCAGCATCAAGAAGCCGGCGCGCCGCAGTGGCCAGATAAGCAAGATCCCCGGAATCCAGGCGGATTCCCATAAGGTCAGCGCCCTTGCTTCGTAGCCTGCGTCCGACATTAATGGCTTTTTTCACCCCTTCCAGGGTGTCAAAGGTATCCACCAGGAGTACTGAATTATGGGGAAACAGATCCGCATAGGTAGTGAGCGCCTCGGTTTCACTGTCAAAGGCCAACACCCAGCTGTGGGCATGTGTCCCACGTGCAGGGATACCGTAGCGGGCTGCAGCCAGGACATTGGAGGTAGCGTCGGTACCTCCAATATGCGCGGCCCGGCTTGCCGATAGCCCGCCATCCAGCCCGTGCGCACGCCGCAAGCCAAACTCCATCACCTCATCGGTCCCGGCAGCCAAACGAACGCGTGAGGCCTTGGTTGCGATAAGGGATTGGTAATTGACAATTGCCAGCAGTGCTGTCTCGATAATCTGTGCATCCAGAAGAGGCGCTTGCACCCGAACAATCGGTTCATGGGGGAAGATGAGGGTACCCTCCGGCACTGCGTCTATGGTTCCCCGAAATTTCCACCCACCAAGGAATTCGAGAAAAGCTGTCTTAAAAAGAGGCTTGCTGTCTTTTCCCGAAATCGAGCTGAGGAAACTGAGGTCCTCACTGGTAAACGTCAGGTCTTCGAGCCAGTCGGCAAACGGACCAATGCCGGCAACCACAACATATCGTCCCTTAAAGGGCGGATGTCGATAAAACATATGGAATACGCTCTTTCGACTCTCCATACCGGACAGAAAATATCCCTGTGCCATGGTGAGTTCGTAGAGATCAGTTGCCAACGCCATCGAAGCCTTAGGAAATACGGACAATTCAGCGCCATGAAGCTTCCGTGCAGACGCTTCCGGATCATGGGTATATTTTGATTCCATTGTATTCATTGTGTTGAAAAACGCCGGAATACCTCCAGACGCATAAAGTATGCAATAATAACCGTTGCACGTTTTCCCGATCGGTTTTTGAGATCCAAGATCTCGACGTATCCTTTTCGCAACACTATGCCTTCACTGCCATTAAGGCAAGAGGATATAATGACGGTCGATCTATCGAGGACATCCTATGGCAGGAGTTGTTAAAGATCTCTGAAGGAAGTACGTTATGTTTTGTGCTCTGTTTTGATTTTCCATGGTCAAAGGAGATATCCATATGCTTGATAAAGCTCATATACTGCACTACCTGGCAAACGCTTCGGTAGAGCAGCCTGAAGTTTCCATTACCTTTCTTAAGGAACTGCAAAAGGCCCATATAGCTAACTATCCCTTTAGTAGCCTGGGTGTACTGTTGCATGAGAGTCTCTCCCTTGAATCGCGAGTCTTATTTGATAGAGTTATTGCTAAAAAACGAGGTGGGTACTGCTTTGAACACAATAAAATATTTTATGAGATTTTAAAGTCTTGTGGATTTCGATGTACCCTAGTTTTAGGAAGAGTATTGCTGAATCGCAACATTGATGTCCCACGAACCCACAGAATTACCAGAGTAGTCCTTGCTGGCAGCAATTATATTGTTGATGTGGGGTTTGGACCTTTATGCCCACGCGAACCCTTACTTCTTGATTTGGAAAAACCTCAAGATCAGGGTGACGCCGTGTATCGTATCCTTCAACCTGAGCCGGGCCACTATCTTCTGCAAATAAAGGAAGTCGATGGCTGGTTCACTCTCTATAGTTTCGATAACGGCCAGTATACAGAAGCCGATTGTCTGTGTGGGCATCATTATTCATCGACGCACCCCGATGCGGTATTTGTCAACAATCTTGTTGTTTCACGAAAAACAACCGGGGATATTCGTTTGTTGAAAAATGGGGAATTTCATCATCTTAAATGCAGAGAAACCGTAATTACGAAGCTCACATCAATGGACAAACTGAGTGCGATTTTGAGCCAGGAGTTTGGGCTTTGCCTGACTTCAGCTCAAATTTCAACGTTATATGAAAGTTACTGTAAATAAAGGCGCCCCCTTCAAAGGGGGAGATAAACCAGCGCCAGTACGCTCAATCGATCATCCGAGGGACCCTCGGAGATTGTTTGCCAACGATTTGCGGTTTGGCCGACATCTGCATCCTCATTAAGATATCCTGGTGCCGGCGGTAATAGCTATCCAGAGATTGACTCCGGCGATCAGCATATGCAGCCCAAAAAAAACGCCAATGAGCCAGGCTGTCCCGGAAGCTCCGGATAAAATAAGAAATAGACCAAAGATCCCTGTAATTGCATGTCGCAGTTGCCGCCAGACAGAAGGTCTGCCTATACGCTTTTCTGTCAGCCATCCCATGGCACCGGAAAATATTAAGCCGGTTCCAATAATCAATCCGGCGATAGCTAAAGTCAACTTTGGTGTGGACAAGAGCAGCAGACCCAGCAGAACAAACAGCCAAGGTGTCAATTGTGCAGTTATGTTTACGCCCAGCCTGGCGAGTTGCCAGTTATAAAGAACACCCAGTATCCCGCTCGCCAGAACCGCACCGCCAAGAATAAGTACAGAAAAGAGGCCGAAATAAAAAGGTAACAGTATCGCCAGGATACCAATCACTATCATGCTGCCTGCTGCCATCTTCGCATGGGATGTAAATTCGACGGGAACAGGTGAATAGAGTTGCATGAATGTGCCTCAATTTTTGTTTGTAAAGTCCTCAGCGCCAACCGATCGTTTGGTAACCTGTGTCGCGCAGGCATTGCTCAACAAACCTCATGTAGACCTGTGTTGGTCCCGAAGTTTTCAAGGCGCTTCCGACCAAAGCTGCTGTGGCGGCACCAGCGCCACCAATAGCGGCACCGCGGCCGATACTTGAACTCGAAGAAATCGCGCCGACAACGGCACCCGTGGCTCCTCCGACTGCACCGGCTTTGGCCGTATTTTGGGCAATTTCCCCGCCTTTGCCTGCGTTGGCTCCGCTTGCCTCGGCGGCTTGCATACACGCAGTGATATCAGCATCCGCCTGATATTGACCGACTGCATTGAGATGTTGATTGGGATAGAGCACCGGTTTCATGGAACTGGCGCAACCGGTAACAGTCAGAATTACCAGGAGCAGCAGAAGATCAAGCGTTGATCGCATTGTTTTTCCCCCCACAAGTTGATTCTCTGCAAGATACTCTATTCATTAATATCAATGATTTCCACTCTAGGTTGTGGCTGATGAATTGCTTCCATTATTGTCCTGCTGTCCATTTATTACTGTATGTTTTATATGGAAATTCAGAAATGTCTCAAGTATAAAGAGGCAAAACGCAGAAAGGGACAACCAACGGCAGCTAAACTAAAAATCACCAGTAGTGCATTGAGAGGGAAACTGTGATCAACGAAGCGCTGGTTACCATTCTTGTCGCAACGCTATTCTTACCCAGGAAAAGTTGATGGCGCAGATGGAAGAGATTTGCGAATTTGTGCCAAAAGTAACGTATAAAAGGGAATAAATATGCCGATTTACAAATTTTCATGCAAGGAATGTGGTAATATTTTTGATAAAATTCTTCCATCCTCAGACATTTCTTCTGTCGCTTGTAGTGCATGTAATAGTCAAGAGATACGTAGAGTATTGTCAACGGACAGTAATGCAAATAAAAGTGCAACCTGCATTCCTGCCGGGGCGCTTTCCGGTGGTTCCTGCAAATCTGGCTTTTCCTGACGATGATATCCAGAACCCAGGTTGGGTTCCACAGACTGATATTTCAATAATCTTCGATCCGAAATGATTCCGGGCATATCCCAGACAGCCCCTGTCTCCTAAAAAATTACGACCGACATTGAACCTTTGGCTCTACTACTTTACGCTGGGCCAGCTGTCGAGACAACATTACCCCCTCTTGTTTATAATGTTTTGAATTTTTTTTGTAACAAAGATTCGTTGAGCAAACCTTGAACGTAGAGGCGATATTCTTCCGCAATTATCAATAATTCGTGATGATAATTAGCAAATGATGGCTACATATTTCTCAATACAACTTATTTTCAAATTAAAGGAGTAAGGTATGACCAAACCAAAACACGGAGACCAGGTCTCCGTTCACTATACGGGTAAACTTGCCGATGGCAGCATCTTTGATTCATCAGTCGGCGAAGAACCTCTGGTCTTCACAATAGGCGAAGGTGAGATTATCGATGGCTTCGAGGAGGGCGTTTTGAGTCTGTCGGTCGGTGAAAAGAAGATCGTGACAATTGAACCGGAGAAGGCATATGGCTATCCGCATAAAGATATGTTTATCGAAATCCCCCTTGCCGAAATGCCGGACGAGCTTGAATTCGAAGTTGGGGATGAACTCGAACTGGCTGATGAAGATGATGAACCAATGCTTGTTACCGTCAGCGAACTGAATGAAAAATCTGTTGTACTTGATGGCAATCCACCGCTGGCGGGTGAGACTCTGACCTTCGAGATTGAGCTGCTAGCCATCGGTTAAAAAAGTGAATTTCACTGGGGCTGGAGCCTTTTTTTATTGTTTTTTCATGGGGTGGACCTTGAAAAAGGCCCAGGCAATCGCTGTCCAGTCGGGCCCGTCGGGGTCCGCGTAAGGGCCTTGCGCACCGCCTACCCAACCATGCCCCGGGCCGTCGACAAAATGAGTCTCGATGGCCGAGCCAGCGCCGTAACTGCCGTAATAGTTGTAATGCCAGGTGAGGCCATCGGTCTCACCGGCCTCGCTGACAACGGGAGTGATCATGTCTATTTCAAAAAGCTTAGCCCAGGCAGAGGCGTTGTTCCTTGCAGCGGCAATATCAACCTTTGGGTCGCTTGTGGCGTGAAGTACGAGCAGCGGCACTAGACGTTTATCTGCTCCCATCTCCGTGGCCATTTCCCGGACGGTTTCCTCCGTGGTTTCGAATTTCGGCGCCCACCAGTCGAACCAGGTGGCCGGGTCGAACCAACTAAAGCTCAAACATACGCCTCGCACGGTACATGCCGTTTCTCCATAAGCGGTGCCTGCGGCCGGCGCTCCAGAAGCGATGATTTCCGAGTAGGCCACCATGACGGCGGTAGCCATGGCACCACCCGAAGATAATCCAGTGATATGGATCCGATTTGAGTCGATGGAATAGGCGTTCTGAACTTCCGTGATGATCCCGGCAATGTCGGCCACTTCTCCCTGTCCTTGATGAATTTCATTTTCAAACCAATATCCCCAGCAGTTGGTACTGCGCAGGCCATCGTACGATGTAACAAAGGGGTAGACAACGATGAATTTTTCAGCCTCGGCCAAATCGTTGAAGCGGGTGTCGTTCATGATATCCCGGTTGGTCTGGTTGCAACCATGCAGGACAACCACTAATGGCAGTGCATCGCCTGCACCTTGATCTTTCGGAAGGAATACCGAATACTGCCTGTCTTTTGATCCTTCAAAGGTCTTTTGTTTATAGATTTGGTCAACGACTTCTCCAGCGGACGCATACCCATGCAGTAGCAAGATGACAAATAATAACCTCAAATATTTCCACAATATCTTCATGTTGTGTCTCCTGTTCGGGGTTTTAGTGGGTCGGTTTTTTGCAGCACATTTTGAAGGGTTAAAATGACCTTCTGGTGTTGCTGGGTATTCGAGGCACCTCCTTATTTTCAGGTGCAATAGCAAGATCACGAAAGAGGAAAATATATTTTAACATTATTATACGCTTGTCAATCTCAACCACCGTATTGCTCTTGTCTCATTCGTCTCATGGAATCATGAGCAAATATAACGATCAAACTGTAGCAGTCCGGCACTCCCTTGAGATCAAGAATATTCCCGGAAAAATGGTCTCAAATAGAGCGGATTCAATTATTGGTAGTTTCAGGATCTCTTTGGAAATTGTATAATCATTTGACCCGAAAGACGTTGCCGACTCAGATTTCAAAAGTCCACAGAGCTCTTCGCTTTTGACTACAGGCGGAGTTCAGATGTCTCCTGTTGGCAGTTAGCGAGGCTGTATTATATACAAGCACGAATACGAGGATAAATAAATGAGTATATTTTTGATAGGACTCTGTATCTTTTTGGGGATCCATTGCATTTCAATTCTAAATGAATCCTGGCGAAACCGCATGGTGAATAAGATTGGTGAATGGGCTTGGAAGGGACTCTATTCACTTGTGTCGATTTTCGGTTTCATATTAATAGTTTGGGGATATGGAGCTACCCGTTATGATACGGCGTTACTCTATACTCCACCCTTATGGCTGCAGCATTTTTCATTATTACTGCTTCTACCTGTTTTTCCGCTTCTGATAGCGGCCTATTTCCCTGGACGCATTAAAGATGTAACTAAACATCCTCTGCTCATTTCCACGACGCTCTGGGCGGTCGCACATCTTTTTTCAAATGGCTCACTCGTTGACGTTATTTTATTCGGTTCGTTTCTTGCTTGGGCCATTATGGATCGGATATCAATAGGGCAGCGTCAGCCACGACCAATCCCTGGGGCTCCATATTCACGTTTCAACGATATAATTGCAGTTGTTGTCGGCCTTGGCCTTTATCTCGCTTTTGCCTTCTGGCTCCATGAACTGCTCATCGGTGTCCCAGTGTCTTAAAAAGAAAAAGGAATATCCAAAAAGAAATATTGCCAACAGACCTCCTCAATTTGGCTACCGGAAGTTCCTTGTTGTAACTATCGATTATCCCATCGGTGAATCGAATTCATAACCCTCCGTTTACATTCGCCACCACCGTTTTCTTCCCACCACCGCTTAAAAATAGAGAGAAAAACATTATCACCTGTCCCAGAAGCATAACCTCGATCACTGAAAAAGCATAAAGGACCAGACCGCATGCAAAGATTGATATAAATTGCCATACTGGCAAAGTCAGCGGCTATAACCAGAGCGATATGAGCTGCCAGCGTCCGCCCGAACCTCCCGCAAGTTGTTCGCGTATAAAGGGCACAAGCATAAGGTTGTTGATATGTTTTATTTCAAAGGGTTGAAGGATATATTGGGGAAAATGTTGACACAATTGTTACTGATTTGTAGTGTTAAATCATACGAAGTTTACCGGAGCAAGGTAACGTTGTTGGCGGGATTGGTTGAATAGCCCTGGTTTATGGTTTTTTAGGCATAAATTCATGGTTGCAGGTGGACCATGGGCCTTTGAAAGGCGGTTTCGGTTCCTGTTTTTGCCCTCCTGCTGGTTTGCTCCAAAAGCGATTACTTATCACCCGTCTGACAGTGAGTCAGTAGCGGGTTAGAGACAAGAAAAAGATATTTCCCAAATGGCACAAAAAATATATTACATTTACCACTGGAAACGAATTTTTGGCGCCTTGATAGCGCTGGCACTATTGGTTTTTCTGGTTTCTTATGGTGTCTACTCCCTGCTCGAACCCGAAAACTCGGTACAACAACCAGGCGAACCGTCTCTCGGTTTGAATAACGAAACCGCTCCCAAAGATCACTCCCAGCCTCAGAGCGACATAAGCCCTCGCGCGCTGGCTGATCAGAACACACTCCTTCGTTCGCCTGATGTGACAGATCAAAATAAAGCACAACAACAAGCAGACAAACCCTCGATTGAACCAGCAGCAATTGCGCCGCGCATTCCTGAGGAAGAGAGAGTACCAATAAACAGGGACGAAAGTGGCTCTTTTCCTGTCGAAGTCAAAACAAAATCGATTGAAAGCCAGCCAGCAATCGAGGCTTCAGAAACAGAAACAAATCAACCTATACTCTTTGATAGAACGCAACCCAGTCCGCAGGCTAATCCGGACCAAGCAAGACAACAAGGGCAACAAAATAAATCCATTAGGGCTGATCTCCCTCAAGATTCAAGAACAGGTAAGGCCTTTCAACTGCAGGAGGTCAAGAAGGTTTCGCCGTCCGTAAAACGATTCATCCTGGCACGATCTATTCGTGGCAGAGAGCCGATAGGTTCTCTTGATTCGATCACCATAGATACCGAGGGTGTTGCGGTCATATATGCTTTCAGCGAGGTCATCAATATGAGCGGCAGTACCTTATACTACCATTGGTTTAATAACATGAAACAGGTGGCAAAAGTACGAGCAGATGTTGGGGCAAAGAGTTGGCGCAGTTATTCGAACAAAATTATCAACAATAAAATGCAAGGCTCCTGGTTGGTTGAGTTACGCACAGAGGACGGTCAGATCCTTGCCAGCGGAAGATTTTTTGCAAAAATCCCCTAAGTTTAACCGAAGGTCCATAAAATGCGCCCAAAGCTTGCCAAATGCCGGCGCTATTACGGTATACATTCTACTGCTAACAGGCCCAATGAAATGAATGAACCGCTCAAAGCGGTATGTTAAAAAGATTCACGGACCACATGTAAAGGTTAAAGTAATTGCATTTGCTTAACACCTTGGTCTTCATTTTTTTATCTAAAGGAAATTATTGTAACCTGGCATAGTTGCTATGGCCCGTAATGCTGGATGTCGCTCCCCTTTAGCCTGGAAAGTGAGTTGCTGCAGTCGACGTTCAGTCACGATCCCGATATGGCAACCATGGTTGGTTATGTCGGCATCGGTAGTTTACATAAGGTAACCCAACATGAATCAGCCTTTAGATATGACTGCATCAGGGATTTCGTAATACTCATCACCGACACGGATTACATTCAGATCGCCTTCTTTCTTCGCCGAGAATTCTGCAGGGTCTGTCTGACTGACATCGGCACCGACGGCTTTACCGTTTTTAAAGAAAATTGTCCGGAGACTACCGTCAGGTTTGGTTATGGTGACGATACCGTTGCCTTTGCCCTCTCGGGTTACTCTGAAGGAGCAGTCACCTTTCGGCTGGCCTTTGGCCACGATGCATGGGATTTTGTCGGTTGCGGTAATTTTTGTTCCTTGGACTGCAGCATCATTTTCGGAGGACCCGGACTGAGATGTTTTCTGTGTATCATCTACGTTGGTGATGATTATTTCGAGATTGTAATTGGCGATTTTGTTGGGGCGCGCCGTATCCTCTACTTGGTAGACGCGAATCTTGTATTCGCCGTTTGTAGGGATAATTCCTTCATATTGGTTATCGTTTGTAGAGCCGTTGTAGAACGCGACTTTGTTTTCTCCTGGTGCCAGAATATTGAAGTAATTATCGTTATTATCGGTTGCCATACTGACATTCATATACTGGCCTTTGTCGGCGCCAAGAACATAATCAATAACTTCAAAGCCTGTTATCGATCCCTCGATGACTGCACTGGTGGCGCCAGTCTTGAAGTGGACGGGTTCCGTGCGAATATCGCTTTGCGCGACCGCTGCAGAAACAATCAACGAAATAAGCAGTATTGTAACAGATGACACGCATAATAGAGATCTGATCATGGTAACCACCTTTATTTTATAGTTGTTTAGTCGTGTTATTTGAGATTCTTGTCTTGCGATCATGATCTGCCCAATAGTTATATAACTTTCGAATCGGCGTGTTAGAGGATTCAGGATGAGACCAGTACTCAACAGTGACATTGTGCCTTCGAGTTCCCTCTGCAACTTGTGTCAAAAGATCCACGCACCCGATTAAAGGTCAAAGGTTTGGAAAAGTCAAGCATGTCTTGGGGCCGAGTCGGCAAAAAGTGCCTGGGGCGGCGATTTCAATTCGATCAGGATCTCGTGTGCCGTTTCTGCCAGGTTTTTGCCGGAACGCAGGTACCACGGCACCCCCTGCCAACGCCATGAGTCGATGAAAACCCGCAGGGCGCAAAAAAGTCTCAACATCGGAGTCCTTGGCTACGTTAAACTCCTTGAGGTAGCCGGCGTACTGACCGCGTACCACGTCGTCTGGTTCCAGAGGGCGTACGGCCTGAAAAACCTTGGCTTTCTCGCTATGCACGGCACCAAAGCCCCTGTAGGCCGGCGGCTCCATGGCCAGCAGCGCCACAACCTGGAACATGTGGTTCTGGATCACGTCACGCAGACATCCCGCTGTTTCATAAAACGCGCCGCGGTTTTCCACGCCGAAACTTTCGGATAGGGTAATCTGGACGCTGGCCACGTAGTTGCGATTCCAGATCGGCTCAAGAAATGAGTTGGCAAAACGGAAATAGAGGATATTCATGATCGCCTCTTTCCCGAGGAAGTGGTCGATACGAAATATCGACTCTTCCGGAAAGATCGATCTGGCGACGGTGTTAAGCTGGCGTGCGGACCCCAGGTCGCGCCCGAACGGTTTTTCGACAATGACCCGCCCTTGGTCAGCCAATTCCGCAGCACCGAGCCCCTTTATCACCGTCTCGAAGAGCGAGGGAATGGCGAGATAATGGGCTGGGCGATGAGCAGTTCCCAGTGCTTCTTTGATTTTTGTGAATGTCCCCTGGTCATTATAGTCGCCACTCACATACGTCAGCAGGGAGAGAAGCTGATCCAGGGTGCGCTGGTCATCGATTCCGTCCGATTGCCTTATACTGTCAGTGACACTTTGGCGCAAACGATCCAGACTCCACTTTGGAAAGGCAACTCCGATGACCGGCACCTTCAGAACACCTCGTTTGACCATTGCGTAGAGCGCCGGAAATATCTTTTTATGGGCAAGGTCACCCGACACGCCAAAGAGCACCAGCGCGTCAGAAGGGGCAGTGGTCATCGGACATCTCCGGTCTTGCCTGTTGCCTTTTCGAGATGGCCGCCAAAACCGTAACGCATGGCGGACAGGACCCGGTCGGCAAAATCAGCATCACCCCCGTGAACTGAAGCGTTCGAAGAGTGCGGCGCTGAGTACATGGGCCGGAACACCTTCTTCAATGGCAGCGATGGCCGTCCAGCGGCCCTCACCCGAATCGGAAACTCGTTCCTTGAAATTCTCTAAATCAGGATTTGCCTGCAACTCACCGGCAGCAAGATCGAGCAGCCACGAAGATATTACGCTGCCACGTCGCCAGACCTCTGTAATATCCGCTAGATTGAAGTCATACCGATAGTGCTCTGGATGACGAAGAGGCGTGGTCTCGGCGTCAACCTCCCGTTCCTGACTGCCGACATTGGCATGGCGGAGAATATTGAGGCCCTCTGCATAGGCGGCCATCAGCCCGTATTCTATACCGTTATGCACCATTTTGACGAAATGTCCAGCACCACAGGGGCCACAATGGAGATACCCATGTTCAGCCGTCTCCTTGTCCTTCTCCCTGCCCGTTGTGTGTGGAATATTTCCAATACCGGGAGCCAAGGCAGAGGAAATCGCGTTGAGCCGTTCCACAGCTGATTTTTCCCCACCGATCATCAGACAGTAGCCTCTCTTCGCTCCCCATACTCCGCCGCTTGTCCCGACATCAAGATAGTGGATGCCGAGTGGTTGCAGCACGTCGAACCGACGAAGGTCATCGAGATAATAGGAGTTGCCGCCGTCAATAATAATGTCGTCCCGGTCCAGAAGCGGTGTGAGCCTGGTAATCATCGAATCGGTAACGGCGGCCGGCACCATCAGCCAGACGGCCCGAGGCGTTGCCAGTTTTGCGACAAAATCCTCGAGTGATTGTGCTCCCAGAGCTCCTTCACCTTCAAGTGCTTCCACAACCTCGGTTTTCATATCAAAGATGACGCATTCTTGGCCACTTTGCAGTAAGCGACGCACCATATCGGCGCCCATGCGTCCCAATCCAATCATACCTATTTGCATCAGTTCCCCCTGCTGGTTTAAATGACAACCGAAAATTGACCACCTGTGATTACCGAATTTTGACCACCCTGAATTAAGAAATAGAAGGGTGATGGGGTATCACCACTGTGGTTGGTTCGGGGTGGCAGGATAAACGGAAGGAGGTGTGACCGGCATGGTCACGAACTAGCTGGTGAAAGTCCAGCCATAACCCT
>CBDTUM010000118.1:0-14008 GCA_965363495.1 uncultured Desulfopila sp. | reverse complement strand
GTTAACAGTTCGGCAGCAAGGTCATCTGATTCTCTTGTTTTACTAACATTATCCACGAGGTAATTGTATGAAGTCATACTCCAAAGAACTCCATTTTGGCACATGGGAACAGATTTTTTACGGAGAGTTTGATGAAAAACGAAGCAAGAGAATACTGGTGAAGATTATAGGAAAATGATCCCCCAGTCTACCCTGTACGCTTTTCTGTGTAGTGCAGGGTGGCATTGAACGACTCAAGCGGCCATAGCAGAAGGGAGATGTTTGTGATTGAACAAAGGCAGCAATGCATCACCTGCTGCTTTTGATTGAGCAGCTATGCGGGTGAGTACGGAGTTTGTTCCGTTTTTTCTCAACTGGACTATTTCCCAGCAGTCAGGAGAGTCCACTATAGCCTGCATCAGCCCTAGATGTTGCGTGTGTCCTACTTTATAGGCCTTGACATGCCCGAGAACCGGATACCCTAAAAGTGCCAGGTCGCCGACAAGGTCCAAAACTTTATGCCTGATAAACTCATCGTCGTATCGTAGGCCGTCTTCATTGAGGACTGATTTGCGATTCCAGTGGATAGCTATGACATTTTCCAGGGAGCTGCCAAGCGCGAGCCCGTTAGCCCATAATTCTTCAACCTGTTCGACATAGCCAAAGGTTCTGGCTCGAGCTATATCTTCGCCAAACCGATCTGCAGCGAGGTCATACGTGTATGTTTGCTTCTTAATCAGCGTGTCATCAAAACAGATTTCTCCGGTCACTTTAAAGCCATTGTAGGGAGAAATGACCAGACGTTTCTCGCCTTCAACAAAGGTGACGGGTTGGGTGATGCGCAGAATATTCTTAAGGGAATTTTGTTTGGTCTTGCCGAATGTTTTCAAAAGATTGAAAAAAGGCTCAGCGCTGCCGTCCATGATTGGTATTTCAGCCGAATCCAACTCCACATTCGCATTATCGATGCCAAAGCCCCGGAGAGCAGCTAAGAGATGTTCCGTGGTGGAGATTTTGAAATGCTCGTTGCCGATGGTTGTCGCCAACTGTGTATCAACCACTCTGTCCATGTATGCCTTAATATGGCCGGCATTCGGTACATCAGATCGAAAAAAACGGATGCCGTTATTAATCGGTGCAGGTTTGATGGAGAGGTTGACGGTTCGGCCCGAATGCAATCCGACACCGCAACAGCTCACCGGGTTTCGTAGAGTATATTGATATGGATCTATAGGTAAAGACATAAATATTCCTTATTTATTAAGAGTAAACTACCTTGACAAATGCAATTTGTATGCCGCAATCCACCAAGATTGTTGTATTCTATTCTGTCCTGTTATATCAATATGATAAACGTTTTTTTTGGAAAAGTGCCCGGGATCATAATTGTGTGTTAAAATAGACACTTTCGTAGAATGTGTCTATTTTAACACACAATTATGTATCTTTTATCAAAGATCACAACTGAGGTCTTTTACCGCTCTTGTTCAGTTTTTCCAGGAGAAAAAGGTCAAAGTCCGACTCCATTTTATGGCGTACTTTAAGAATATAGAGCGGCAGGCTTGCATTATAACTTTGCAGCTTAACGAAATCCTTTTCTGTCGTTATTACTTTTTCTGCGCCGCAAGCAGTCGCTTTCTCACAAAGCTGGGAAACCAACGCTTGACTATAGGGGGTATGGTCCTTTAAAGCCTTAAAGCCCTTGAGCTGAATACCAAGACCAACAAGAGATTCCTCAAATCTTGCAGGATTAGCGATGCCACAAAAGCCGAAAAAGTTGCCGTGGATACCTTCTTTGGCAATCAATCCATTCGGCCCTTGAAGCTCATATGCATCGAAAGATGAGAGGAATACCGGCCTGTCTGGAAATCGTTCCTGCAAAAGAGTGGCGAATCTCTGCGTTCTTTCTCTGTTCGTTGCAGTCTTCCCGGTTAATAGAAAGGCATTGCACCGCTTGAGCGCGGAAATTGGTTCTCGCAGGGGACCTCCGGGAAAAACCCGGCTGTTTCCCGCCAGAGCTGTACTATCGAAAAGCACAATGTCAATATCTCTCTTGACATTGAGATGTTGGAACCCATCATCGAGTATAACAACATCGGCATGTAATTGATCAATTGCATGACGACAGGAAAAAATACGCTGTGCTCCGGTAAGCACGGCAACACCTGGTAAGGATTGAGCGAGCATGTGCGGTTCATCACCGGCAAGTTGAGGCGAGAGAAAAATATGATTCCCATCAGATACGACATTCACAGACTCTCTGGCTTGTCCTCTATAACCTCTGCTGACAATGGCCGGGTGATAGCCATTGCGCAATAGTAAGCTGGCAATATGCTGAACTGTCGGTGTTTTTCCAGTCCCCCCTAAAACCAGATTGCCGACAGCAATGACCGGAACTGGTAACGAATAACCACGGAATATTCCTCTGTGATACAGTTTTTCCCGCGATTTCATGAGGGCACTATAGACAGGACCGAAGGGACGACCGAATAGAAAGAAAAGATCCAGAATTTTTGACATAACTTGAACAAATAAAATTAAATACAGAATGGATAGTTTTTTATTTTAGATTTTGCAAAACACTGCGTAAAAGACTAATATCATGACTTCGTGGTATGTGCTCGCTCTTTTCGGGGAATTTTCTGTTACGATCGGCAAAGGACGAAATATACCACTCCTGGCAAAAAGAGAAGAACCGGTATGTATTTTCAATACATCATTGAGGACACATGCAACTTGAATTAGATTGTTCTTTTGAAAAACACAAGAAAACAGTCTGTAAGGTACATAACAATTTTGAGGGAGGAAAGGATGAAGGTTAATCTGAGTGGTAAATTGCTAACGACTGCAGCCTGTGTTTTGTTAGCCCTGTCAGCACCAGCACTCGGTGTTGCAGGCGATACAATCAAATTTGGTGTCGCTGGTCCACATAGTGGTGATCTTGCATCCTATGGTCTCCCCACAGTTAATGCCGCCAAGCTCGTTATAGACAAAGTCAACGCCAAGGGCGGGATCAACGGCAAAATGGTCGAAATGCTGGTTGAAGACGATGTCTGTAAACCTGAAATTGCCACGAATACGGCCACCAAGCTTGTTTCCGACGGCGCTGAAGTTGTTCTTGGCCATATCTGCTCCGGTGCAACCAAAGCGGCAATGCCGATCTATAAAAATGCCAAGATGCTGGTCATGTCACCATCTGCCACCAGTGATGAACTGACTTTAAGCGGCGACTATCCTAACTTCTTCAGAACGATTGCTCCCAATGCCGCCCAGTCCCCGGCAATGATTGATTTTGCCGTCGACAAACTGGGACTGGAAAAAATAGCTATCATCCATGATAAAGGTGACTATGGCAAGCCTCTTGCCGAAGGTGCCAAGAAGTATGTCGAAAAAACCGGCAAAGGAGAGGTCGTTTTGTTTGAAGGTATCACTCCCGGTGCCATGGATTATTCAGCCATCGTCCAGAAAATCAGACAATCCGGTGCTGATGTTGTCGTCTTCGGTGGTTACCATCCAGAGGCCTCCAAGATTGTCACCATTATGAAGAAGAAACGGCTCAAAACGAAATTTGTGTCTGATGATGGTGTAAAAGACGATACCTTCATCAAAGTTGCCGGAGAAGCTGCAGAGGGTGTTTATGCTGCCGGTCCTCAGGACAACTCTAAAAATGCCATGGCGGCAGAAGCAAAAGCGGAACATAAAGCTGTTTTTGCAGCCGATCCCGGTGCCTTCTTTGAGGGAGCTTATGCCGCGACCGTGGTGATGCTGAACGCAATTGAGAAAGCCGGCTCAACCAATCTCGACGATCTGAAGAAAGTCCTGCAATCGGAAAAAGTGGCCACTCCTATCGGCAATATAAGCTTCGATAAAAATGGCGACGCGGTTGGTATAGGATTTTCGATGTATGTTGTTGAAAACGGCAAGTTCGTTGTCGTCAAATAGCACTTCGTTGGTTAACCTTTTTATATCTGAGGTAAACAGTACACTTTCTTTGTTTACTTCAGATATTTTTTTATGCAGGCATGGACTATTTTATTGAATTGTTTTTCAGCGGCTTAACCCGAGGATCCATCTACGCACTTATCGCTTTGGGTTACACCATGGTGTATGGCATCATAGGACTTATAAACTTTGCCCATGGCGAAATCTATATGATTGGGGCGTTTACTGCTTTTATCGTTGCCACAGTACTTTCCATTTATGGTTTTCCACTCCTCTCTATCGTTATCATTTCCGGGATAGCCGCGGTAGTCTGGGCGGGTTCCTATGGATATACCATCGAGAAAATTGCCTACAAACCACTCAGACATGCTCCGCGGTTGTCGCCTCTTATCAGCGCTATCGGGATGTCGATATTTCTGCAGAATTACGTTTTACTGGCCCAGACATCTGATTTCCTGCCGTTCCCTACGCTCATACCCGATTTCGCATTTATGGAGCCGATTGCCCATATTATCGGCACCACGGATGTGGCTATCCTGATCACCACACTGGTTGTGATGGTGCTGCTTACCGTGGTGATTAAATTTACCAAGATTGGTAAAGCAATGCGCGCAACTGCTCAGGACAGAACGATGGCGACGCTAGTGGGAATCAATGTCAATAACGTTATTTCGGCAACTTTTATTGTTGGGTCAGGGCTTGCTGCCATTGGTGGGCTGCTTGTCGCGTCGCATATCGGCCAGATAAACTTTTATATCGGCTTTCTTGCCGGTATCAAGGCATTTACGGCAGCAGTTCTTGGCGGAATAGGCTCTATTCCCGGAGCCGTTCTCGGTAGTTTTGTGCTCGGTCTGACGGAAAGCTTTGCCACCGGATATGTTTCAAGTGACTATGAAGATGTTTTTGCCTTCTCCCTTCTCGTTCTGATTCTTATATTTAAACCATCGGGCCTGCTCGGTAAGGCATCTAACCAGAAAGTGTAAACCCCCAAAAGTGTAATTTTGTCAGTTATGATTTCATTAAAAGAATTCAAAAAAGCGCTACTTACTTCGCTCTGGTTCGTTTTTTTAACATTTCCAATTGTAGTTATAAAAGTTGATCCTATAGAAAGAACAGTTTTGTGGCGTTGGCATAACGCGTTCTATATGGCAGTTGGTACTTTTTGTGTCTATTTACTGGTTAAATTTTATCAACATAGAAAAGAAAACCAGCCGAAGAAGAAGGAGAATGACGACAAGGTTCGAACCAACTCACTGATCCACAGAATTCTTCTCAATCCTGTTCAACGGTATACGTTTATCACCATTATCGCTGCAATCGCCCTAGTTTTTCCGCATATTTTTTCAACTTACCAAACGAACGTTATGACCACTGCCCTGATGTATGTTGTATTGGGCTTGGGTTTGAATATTGTTGTTGGCCTGGCCGGGCTTCTCGATTTGGGGTTTGTGGCATTTTATGCGGTTGGAGGCTACACGTACGCCCTTTTAAATCTTCATTTTGGTCTTGGTTTCTGGACAGTTCTCCCCTTAGGCGGCCTTCTTGCAGCAACTTTTGGCATCATCCTTGGTTTTCCGGTCCTTCGCCTCCGAGGCGATTATCTGGCAATAGTCACTCTGGGATTCGGTGAGATCATCCGTCTTGTCCTGGAGAATTGGGGGACATTTTCCAAGGGACCAAGCGGCATCTCAAATATCTCCCGCCCTGGTTTTTTTGGCATGCATTTCAATCTTGAACAGTCTGTGCTTTATACCTATTACTTGATGATACTTTTTGTCATCGTGACTATTTTTATAGTCAACAGACTTCAGGACTCAAGGCTGGGGAGGGCGTGGATTGCCCTGCGCGAGGACGAAATCGCCTGTCAGGCCATGGGCATAGATAAGCGGAAGACAAAGCTTGTTGCTTTCTCACTTGGGGCTTTCTGGGCCGGCATTGTCGGCGTCATGTTTGCAGCAAAAACGACTTTTATTAATCCAGCGAGTTTCACTTTTCTCGAATCGGCAATAATTCTTTCTATAGTCGTACTTGGTGGAATGGGCTCTATCATAGGGGTGGTAATCGGCGCACTCATCCTGATCCTGCTCCCTGAATACCTGCGGGCCCTGTCGGAATACCGAATGCTGGCATTTGGCGCAATCCTCGTCTGTATGATGATTTTCAGACCCCAGGGACTGATTTCTAATATCCGGCGCACCTATAAATTTGAGAAAAAAGTTGCGCCCACCGACAAAATGGCTGCAAAATAAAATTATTTCTCAGTCACTCACTGATTTTTTAAATGATGAAACAACCCATTCTCAATGTAACTGGTCTCACTATGGATTTCGGAGGAATTCGAGCGCTGGATTCTATTGATCTCGATGTCAACAGCGGTGAAATTGTCGCGCTCATTGGTCCAAACGGTGCCGGGAAAACGACATTTTTTAACTGCATAACCGGAATTTACCGGCCAACCGCCGGAAATATCTTTCTCAGCCCGCCAAACAAATCGAAGAAAATCTCTCTCAAAGGTCTGAAACCCAATAAAGTAACGGAAAAAGGACTGGCTCGAACGTTTCAGAATATCCGCCTTTTTCCTAAAATGACAGTTCTTGAAAATGTCATGATTGGTCGACACTGTCGAACCAAGGCATTTATTTTCGGGGCTATTTTCAGAAACGCAGCGACGCGCAGAGAAGAAGAGGGGATCATGGCGACTAGCTACGCTATTTTAGAAAAAGTAGGTCTCGCCGAGTACGCTAATGAGTTTGCCGATAATCTTTCATACGGCGCCCAGAGGCGCCTGGAGATCGCCCGCGCTCTGGCTACCGAGCCTCTGCTTCTTCTGCTTGATGAGCCCGCTGCCGGTATGAACCCACAGGAAACCCTGGAACTCGATCAACTGATTAAACAAATATCAGATGAAGGACAGGCGATACTGTTGATCGAACATGATATGCAACTGGTCATGAGTTTGTCCGATCGTATTTTTGTGATGGACTACGGTAAAAAGATAGCCCAGGGCACTCCTGCTGAAATTCGGGCCAATCCTGCAGTTATAAAGGCGTATCTGGGTGAGGAAGTCGATGCTTAAATTAGATAAAGTGCAGGCCGGATATGGCAATAAACTTGCGATAAAAGATGTCTCTCTGCACGTAGCGGAGGGGGAGATCATCACCCTGATCGGCGCCAATGGGGCAGGCAAAAGCACGACTCTTATGACCATCTGCAATGTCGTTGAGTGTCGCGCAGGGACCATCACATTTCAGGATAAAGAAATCCACAAAATGGCACCTGATGCCATCGTTAAGTTGGGGATTTGTCAGGTTCCTGAAGGGAGACATATTTTCCCCCAACTGAGTGTTAAGGAAAACCTCGATATGGGTGCGTTTCTTAGAAACGACAAAGAGGCTATTAAAAAAGATATGGACTATGTCTACTCTCTTTTCCCTATTCTTCATAAAAGAAGACATCAGGACGGTGGCAATCTGAGTGGTGGAGAGCAGCAGATGCTGGCCATGTCAAGAGCTCTTATGGCAAGACCAAAGCTTCTTTTGCTTGATGAACCTTCGATGGGACTTGCGCCACTGGTAATCAGGCAGATATTTGAAATTATTAAGCAGATAAACAAAGAAAATAACACGACTATTTTTCTTGTTGAACAGAACGCCAATCAGGCTCTGCATATTGCAGACAGGGGCTATGTCATGGAAAATGGCCGAATTACTCTTTCTGGACCAGCACAAGATTTGCTCGCCAATACGGATATCCAGAAGGCATATCTGGGTATATAGCAAGAGAGTGAATGTGTTCTTAGGGACCACTTGCAATGCAGTTGCAATTTTACAGAGAATTGAAAAAAATGAAAAATATACAGGTCGGAGTTATCGGGGTAGGGTATCTGGGAAGATTTCATGCCCAGAAATATGCAGCGCTTCAAGGAGTTGATCTCGTTGGGGTGGCTGATATTGACAGCGTACAAGCTCAACAGGTTGCTAAAGAGTGTGGCTGTCAGAGCTTCAGCGACTATCGACAACTGCTGCCAGTTGTCGATGCCGTATCTATTGTCGTGCCAACTCCCTATCATCATAAGGTTGGTGGCGAATGTCTTGATGCAGGCATCGACGTTTTGCTCGAAAAGCCAATGACCGTCACCCTGGCTGAAGCGGATGATCTCATCGCCAAAGCCGAAAGCAAAAAACTCATCCTGCAGATTGGCCACCTTGAGCGGTTCAACCCTGCAGTTCAGGCCATGGAACCGTTTCTCACAACGCCTGTCTTTATCGAAAGCAATAGAATTGCTACCTTTAAAACTAGAGGCGCTGATGTCGATGTTGTCCTTGATCTGATGATCCATGATATTGATATCATATTATACATTATCAAATCACCGCTTAAAACTATTCACACCGTTGGCGCTCCTGTCGCCACTGCCAATACCGATATAGCCAATGCTCGATTGATATTTGAAAACGGGGCGACAGCCAATGTTACTGTCAGCCGGATTTCCCGGACGAATGTGCGGAAAATGCGCATCTTTCAGCCTGGGTCCTATATCAACGTTGATTTCGGTAATAAGAAAGTAATGACCATACAGCTCTCAGAGGAATTGCGGGAGGCCAGCGGAATGCCGAAACAAGAAGTCGAACTGCGCACCTTTAGTGATGGTGATGCCTTGCTGAGTGAAGTTACCTCTTTTGTCCAGCATGTCCGGGAAAGAACCAAACCAGTGGTCTCTGGGTTTGAGGGACGGCGGGCGCTTGCCGTCGCTTTGCAGGTTATGGCTCAAATTAAAGAGCATCAGAAACTCGATTTGTTCAAGAATTTTCTCCCGAAAAACAAAGCATGAACTGCAAAATCATGATCGTCACCGGTGAAGCTTCTGGTGATCTTCATGGGGCAAACCTGGTCAAAGCCTTACAATTAAAACAACCTGGACTGCAATTTTGCGGCATGGGTGGAACGGAACTAGCCGCGCTCGGTGTAGAAATACTCTATGACGCGGCAAAGGTTTCGGTCGTCGGAGTCTGCGAAGTATTTTCTCATTTAAAGGATATCTGGCTTGCCCAACGGGCTTTAAGACGTAGATTAGCTGAAGACCCTCCAGATCTTCTTATTCTCATAGATCTGCCCGATTTTAATCTGCTGCTGGCTAAAAAGGCCAAAAAGCTCGGTATCCCGATCTTCTATTATATCAGTCCCCAATTATGGGCCTGGCGTTCAGGTCGGGTCAAGACGATCAAGGCCAGGGTGGATAGGATGGGCGTCATTTTACCCTTTGAGGAAGAGTTTTATCGTCAGCGAGGCGTTGAGGCAACGTATGTTGGTCATCCCTTGCTTGATACGGTCAAGACGACTACGACCAGCGATCAGTTTTTGCAGCGGCATAATATCCCACAAGGTACTCGATGTATCGGACTTTTTCCCGGCAGCAGGAAACGAGAAGTATCTTCTCTTCTGCCCATTTTTTTCTGCGCGGCAGAGTATTTACAGGAAAAAGTTGCTGAAAAAATCGTTTTTTTTGTTCCCAAAGCCTCGACTATAGATATACAAGAATTTGCTGCAGCCGGACTTGGCCGCTATCAACAATCCCTCGATATACGAATTATCGAGGAAGACCGCTATGATATGATGGCTGCATGTGATGCGGTAGTTACCGCTTCGGGAACTGTTACCTTGGAACTGGCTATCCTCGAAGTTCCTATGGTTGTAGTTTATAAGCTGGCACCACTTACTTACCGCATAGGTAAACTCCTCGTTAAAGTTGATTTCTTTTCTCTGGTAAACCTCATTGCTGGATATGCTGCGGTGCCGGAACTTCTCCAGCATGAGGTAACAGCAACAAGAATTGCCACTGAATTATCAGCAATCAGCACACTACCCGCCAGAAAAAAGCAGCTGAAACAGGCGCTCAAGGAGGTAAGAGATAAACTTGGCGAGAGTGGTGCCTCCGAGAAGGCCGCGGCTGTTGCGCTACAGATGCTGGATGTAAACTATGAGTGAAGACAACTTCAATGAAAACGATCCCGTTGCCATAGAAATAGACGGCATTTTAGATCTTCACCCTTTTTCTCCAAAAGATCTGAAGACGCTTATACCGGATTATCTGGAAGAGTGTCAAAAAAAAGGGATAATGGAGGTGAAAATCATCCACGGCAAAGGGATAGGCAACATACGGCGTTCAGTACATGCTCTTCTGGCGCGTAACCCTCTTGTCGCTGATTTCCGGCAGGCTGAGCTGCACTCCGGCAGCTGGGGGGCGACCATAGTGCGTTTACAAGACAATTGATACAAACGAAGGCCATGCCGCAGGTGCAACAAGGTTTGGTCGCCGCGCTGCTTACTCCCTGTTTCCTTCAGCATTCAATTTGCCGGTAAAAGGAACAAAGGCAACGGGCAGTATATCTCTTTGGGTGAATCTACCTTGAGCATCTTTTTCAACCAGTACAAGTTCCTGGGACATATGTGGGTGGCCAATCGGGATTACAAGTCTGCCGCCGGGCCTGAGCTGTTCCTGCAGAGCGGGTGGTATATGGTCTGCGGCGGCCGTGACGATGATCCCGTCAAAAGGGGCACGTTCCGACCAGCCCAAGGAAGCATCTCCCTGACGTATTTCGATATTATCGTAGTGGAGTTTTTGAAGAAGCTGTTCCGCTTTTCGTGCCAGGAAAGGAACGATTTCAATACTATAGACTTTACTCACCAGTTGTGAAAGCACTGCTGCCTGGTATCCTGATCCAGTTCCTACTTCCAGGATAACATGGTCCTTGTTTGGGCAAAGCAGGTCAGTCATCAGTGCAACAATATAAGGTTGGGAAATTGTCTGACCGTCACCGATGGGCAAGGGGTTGTTATCATACGCCCATGGTTTCAAATGATCCGGCACGAATTCTTCCCGCGGTACGCTGGCTATTGCCTGCATAACCGTGGGCTTAAAAGCTTGTATTCCCGTGTATCTACTGGTAGTTCGGCAATCAGCCTCGATAGTTCGCAGCAGGGCGTTGACGTGTTGATGGCTCATTTTTTTCTCAGTGTCTGTCTTTATTGGTTCACGTCTCGACTAACCAGCTTGAAATAAAGCAAGCATCTTCTCGGCGTCAGTCTCATCCACATCATCCCAGTGCTGGTAGGGAGATTTAGCATAGAATTGGTTTCAGTAAATTAAATTGACAGTATCAGTATAATTCATATTGTTTTCGCAGCATAACGTTTTCGGATCAAACTATAGAGCGGGATAAGTACCTTCACGAAATTTTTTTGAATATAAACTAATTTCTAAAGTACGAAGCAGAGCAGAGAGGTGTGGACATGCTTTGGACCTCGATTAAAAAACATCCGGAATCTTTTGCATTAACGCCAAATCTTCTACATTATGCCAACACGGTAGCCACGTTTTCCTGGGATGCCATTCGTCTAGAAATGCAGGGGCTTCCCGAGGGCAGAGGGTTCAATATCGCCCATGAAGCAGTTGACCGTCATGCTGATGGGTTGCTCCACGACCACGTGGCTCTTCAATGGCTTGGCAGCAACGGCATATCCCGTGTTTTCACCTATGGCGAGCTCAAGGCACAGAGCAACCGCTTCGCCAACATCCTCAAAGACCTCGGCATCGGCAAGGCGGATACGGTCTGCGCTCTTACAGGCCGAATCCCCGAATTGTATTTTGCTGCGTTGGGGGTTCTCAAAAACAGGAGCATCTTTTGCCCCCTTTTTTCCGCCTTCGGGCCGGAGCCCATTTTTCAACGGCTGAACAGGAGTGACGCCAAAATTCTTCTGACCACCGAACGTTACTATCAGCAGAAAGTGCATCAGTTGATGGCTGAACTTCCTAACCTGCAATATGTCCTTTTGGCAGATGCCAAAGACCATAGGGGCAACAAGCTCATGTCGTTGCCCAAATTGATGGCCAACTCTTCCGACAATTATATCATTCCACCGACCGACCCTGAAGATATTGCCCTGCTGCACTTTACCAGCGGTACCACCGGACTGCCCAAAGGTGCACTTCATGCACACAGCGCCGCTCTCACCCACTATATGACAGGCAAATATGTCCTGGATTTTCATCCAGATGACATTTTCTGGTGTACCGCCGACCCCGGGTGGGTGACCGGAACTTCTTATGGTATTCTTTCCCCGCTTCTGCACGGGATCACCAATATCGTCGATGAAGATGAATTCGACGCCATGCATTGGTGTGACATTCTGGCGTCTCAGAAAATAAGCATCTGGTACACGGCGCCCACGGCCATCCGCAGGTTCATGCGCCTGGGTATCGATCCGGCCAAAACCTGCGATTTGCGTCATCTGCGCATCATTCACAGCGTTGGAGAACCACTCAACCCAGAGGCGGTGATCTGGGGGCAAAAGGCCATGGGTCTGCCTATCCATGACAACTGGTGGCAGACTGAGACCGGCGGCATCATGATCGCCAATTTTCCGGCCATGGAAATCCACCCCGGTTCCATGGGACGACCGCTTCCGGGCATTGAGGCTGCCATTGTCGAGCGCGTTGATCGGCACACCGTCAAAGTGCTCGATGAGGCAAACGTACAGGGAGAGCTGGCACTCCGGCCGGGCTGGCCGTCCATGTTTCGCGGCTATCTGCATGACGAGGAGCGCTATCGCAAGTGTTTTGTTGGCGGCTGGTATCTGACGGGGGACTTGGCCAAACGTGACGATGACGGATATTTCTGGTTCGTCGGCCGCGCCGATGACATTATCAAAACCTCAGGTCACATGGTGGGTCCTTTCGAAGTTGAAAGCACGCTCATGGAGCATCCGGCAGTTGCCGAAGCCGGAGTCATCGGCAAGCCGGATCCACTCGTCGGAGAAATCGTCAAAGCGTTCGTCACCCTCAAGTCGGGCAACACTCCCAGCGACAAATTGTGTTTGGAACTTATCGGTTTTGTCCGGAAAAAACTCGGCTCGGCAGTGGCACCCAGGGAAATTAATTTTAACCAGAACCTTCCCAAGAACAAAGCCGGCAAGATCATGCGGCGCCTGCTGAAGGCACGCGAGTTAGGCCTGCCCGAAGGTGATCTCTCGACACTGGAGGATTCAGATTGAAGACGCAACGTACTGGTAAAAAAACGCCGGCGTGGTGGCTGTCTGCACCGGCCTCGAAGAGTACATAATCCAAAAGTCGAAAGCCAGGGCATGAGTAAGATGACATGATCAAGAGAAATCCGCTCAAAGAGCCCGCTCCCGGTGCCCATATTTTACTCACCTTGCACGGTGACACGGCAGATCTGCTGCGCAGAGCTCCAGACCACGACAAGACCATCGTCTATCCATTATCCCGCAGGGCCTCCATCAAAGATATCCTCGAAGGTCTTGGTGTGCCGCATACCGAAATGGGCAGGATTGTGCTGACCATCGGCCTTAAGAAAAATAAGGGTGTATTGAAAATATACCTACAGATCGTTTGAAAATTATAATTGTATGCGGCTGCCTAAATGAGCAGATTGTAAAATCTGCTTTTGGCACCATGCACAAATTTTTTCAGCTGGGACTCGAAAACGTTTTAATAAGAATATTTTCAGATCATTTTCTATAGGCTGTTTGTCGAGAGCTTGTTCCATGCATGTGAGCCACATCTCTTTCTCGGCAATATTTATGGGGAGGAGGGCATGGTGGCTCGTAAGATTAATAGAACCATGCTTTTCTTTGTAGAGTGATGGGCCGCCGAGCCAACCACAAATGAAAAGAGTAAGGTTCTCACGTGTTGGCCCCAAGTTTTTCGGATGCATAGCTCGTATTTTTTGAGCTTCAGGGAGATTATCCATTATATCGTAAAAGCAGTTGGCCAGGGCTCGAACTCCTTCAACTCCGCCCAACATATTGAAAGCATCTTTTCCGCATCCTACCTTTCGTTCCATTTAATTCCTCAGCTCATTGTCGATAATTAGATGTGTTGTTAATACATAGCATGTTCATTCAAACCTGTTTACATCAATTATCCACCTTTAGAATCATTCATTATCTCAAATTCGGCCCATTGGTTAAGTTCCATAGCATGTGCTGCTTTTTTCAGACATTCCGCAGGTCCTTCTGACGAATTATGCTCAAATTTACAGATGAGTGATTTGTTGATTTCTACTAG
>CBDTUM010000117.1:0-14198 GCA_965363495.1 uncultured Desulfopila sp. | reverse complement strand
TTTACTGACTAATTTCCTTTCTCCACCACCGAGAGTAAAATCAACGCCAAGCAACGCACCGACTTCCGCCTTGATTCGTGTTTCGACGGCATCAAGTACCTTGTTTAATCGTTTTTGCTGATCCATAAGAACTTAGAGAAATAGAAGGTCGGCTCGTTATACTGCAATCAATGTTCGTTCGATATTCTTATCGGCAGGACAAAGCGCTGAATTTACCCAAATCAAAATCCATTTATTAACAACATACATAAGTACTACCTAAAATGTTTCATCAGCCATTTTAAATGGAACGATAATTCGCCTGGCATCGGCAATGCCACTGAGCTGAAACGATTCCCCGACGATCGACGTTGGAAAAGCCAGCTCAATATTGGTAACTACTCTCGCAAAGAAGACTTTAAGATTTCCTGCAACCATATTGGCAATTTCGCGAATAGCGTCTTTGACAACATCGCTTAACATCTCTTGCATAGATCATTCCAAATAAGCGTTCCAATGATAATATCAAGAAGTCTCTAAAAAAAACAAATCACTTGCACAAAATAACCGACCTCCCACCTGTTTTAAAAAAGCCACTGTGGTACTCTCTATCTAAATTGTCATTTTTTTGTCACTTAATTGATATCGCCGGACAATACAATTCAGCAAGGGAGTCAATAAACACTAACTCACCGATTAAGAACTCACCCCGGTAAACGGGAAATAAGTCGGGACTCTGTTTAGTACTCGCTTGACGGGTGTTCTTTATAATGCTCCTTGAGGGGTGTAAGTACCTTACAGATTATTTTCTTGCAAAAAAAACAATCTACAAGGTACTAAAATAATTCAATGGAATAGCTTTTGCATAAGTAGTTTTTTATGATACGAATACTCCCCTGCATACTTCTTTTTTTCAGCATTCTGCAATGTGCCGCACAAGCATCCGAGCTCCTCAAAGTATCGAGGCTTGAGAAAAAGGACATCGTTCAGTTCTATTTCAGCTTCGATGAGGCTCCCCAGTTTACCAGCTTCCAAAGCGATAGACGGATTGATCTTGAATTTGCCCATACCACATGCGCATCTTCCGTGCCTCTGGGGGAACCGGATGGTGATATTGTCAAAATTTTGCCACGGCCCTCAAAGGACCAGTTTATTGTATCGCTCTTCTTTCGCTATCGACCGCAACACTACAAATTAACCAAAAGTGGTGATGGCAAGCTGGTATTCGAGGTGCTGCTCGGCAATGAATACAGCAAGTCCTATCAGGATCTGGCCAACCGTCTCAAGGGTCTGACAGTTCTGGAAAGGACGACTGCGGACGCCACCAATCCCTACCTGACTTCCCCGTACACCAAAAACTGGATGTCATTTTTTGCCCGGTATGAATCACCGGTTACAATCGATGTGCCGGTTACCTTCAGCATGCCTCCTTTTCCTCTTATAGCCTTACTCCCTCCTGGTGAGGAGACCAATTTACAGGTACTCAGTACGGAGATGATCGAACTGTCCAAGCAGAATCTTTGGGGCGAACTAGCCCAGAAACTATTGGCAGCCATACAGACAACCGAGGAGATAGAATCTAAGAAACTGCTCGCCCTTACCTATGGGGAAGCGCTGAGCAGGAGCGGTAATTTTGCCGATGCCTATCGACAGCTTTACCTCCTGAAAGACCAATACTCTGATGAGATCCTGGGTACCTATGCAGAATACCTGCTTATCCATCTTCGTTCCGTTTATGAAAACCGCTATATTGCCGATAACGAATATCGATTGCTGGAGCCTTCCGTCAGCAAGAACCTGCCTCTGGCACCCTATTTTTTCCTCTCGCAAATTGAAACAGCTCTGGCAACCGCCAATTACACCAGGCTGAACCATCTGCTGTTAAGAAATGACCTCGCCTACCCTGGACAGATTGAGGAAATAGTTCAAATTCGTCAGGCCGATTACTGGTTCGTCATTGGTCAGCCAATCAAGGCCGAGGCGGCCTACCAGCTCGCTGGGTACTCTTCTGCGCTGCAGAAGCTTCCCTCTTCACTCAGCAACGTTTGCAGCCTGTATTACGACCAGAACAGACTGCCCGAGGCCGCCGACTGCTACGGGACACTATCGAATCTGGTTGTTGATACATCCATCAAAGGTCTTGTCGACTATAGAAAAAACATGACCGAACTCAAGATGACAGAGGGGGATAAAACTTCCATCATTGAGCAGTTTTCAGAACTGGAAAACACCTACTCGCATATACCGGCTGGATTTCGTGCGACGATGAAAAAAAATGACCTGTTGTTTCTGCAGGATAAAACACGGGGCCTGCAGGCAACAGAAAATTACCGGGCAATCGCCAAAGAAGCCAATTCACGCGCTATTCGCGAAGAAGCTTTGTTCAAAGAAGCTCTTACCCAAGCTCTGCTGGGAGACGCTGCCATGTCCATTCAGCTGCTTCAGCAATTTCTCAGAGAATTTTTGACAGGGGATGTCAGAATATCGGCACAGGCGCTTCTTATTGATCTCCTGCCGGCTGAAATAAAACGGTTAGTGGAAAAAGGGGAATTTATGAAACCTCTGGTTCTCGCCAAACAGAACAAGGATTTATTCCAGAATCACTGGATTGACAGCACCTTCCTGGTTGATATAGCTGAAGCCTACAGTCAGATCGGTATTTATGATGAAGCACAAAAACTCTATCTCTACCTGATTGGCATAATGCCCATAGAACAGAAAGAAGATTTTTTTCCGCCCATGCTGCAAGCTACCTTTAATCGCGGCGATTTTTCCCTAGTGGAAGATTACGCTGCGCAATATACCTATACTTATCCTCAAGGCCGCCATGCCGAGGAGGTGCTTTTCTATCGACTCAAGGCGCTGGTAGCTGATGAACGATTGAGTGAAGCACTTCAGCTTCTTCCTCAACCACTCCCGGATAAAAGAACCGCCTACGAACTTGCCACAACCCTTTTTTTTCGAACCGATAATTATGAAAAATGTGTACAGGTCTCAAAAAAACTGGCGCAGATGAAAAACCCACTGTCTGGTAAGGAACAGTTCATGCATGCCGAAAGCCTATTCAGAACAGGCAAATTTACCGAGGCGGAATCAGCTTTTAAGATCATTTCCGAACAGGGCGACTTTTACGAGCAGAGCCTGTACCGGCTGGCTGAACTTGCCCGACAACAAAATAACGAAGAAAAAGCGCTCAATTTCTTTGGTAAATTAGTCGAAACAGATAAAAACAGCCTCTGGAAACAATATGCGGAACGGGAATTGCAATTAGCCAAGACAGCAACCCGCGACAAGCGACAAAGTCAGTAAGGAGAAAGAATGGATCCACTCAGACCTTTTGATACCAATATGCAGCTTCTCAGCAAGGTATTGGATCTTCGGGCACAAAAAGCCCAGGTTATTTCCGCCAATATCGCCAACGCCGAAACACCAGGCTATGCGGCGTCACGATTTAATTTTGAAGAAGATCTGGCCGATGCAATACACAGCGGCAGACAAGGCGGCATCAGGTTCGCTGCGCCGAATGAAAAACACATTTCCCTTGGGCCGGCAAACTTTAACGCAGTCAGCGGCAAGATAATAACCGAAGAAGACCACACCGGTCTCGGGGATGAAAACGGGGTAAGCGTCGATCAGGAAATGTTGGCTCTGTCGGAAAATGAACTGCTTTACGAAACAACAGCCCTTCTTCTGAAAAAGAAAATGAGCCTGCTCAAGCATGTCATTTCCGGCGGACAATAAAACCACCAACTCTCCTTATAAGGAATTTTTATGGATATCTTAAACACCTTTCGAATCAGCGGCTCCGCGCTTCAAGCACAGACAACCCGCTTGAACACCATTAGTTCCAATCTCGCCAATGTTGAAACCACCTCAACTCCGGAAGGTGGTCCCTATAAAAAGAAGTCGGTTGTATTCCAGTCAACTCCGCTCAGCTTTCAGGACCAGCTTGCGGAGATCAGAGAAGGGGTGAAAGGAGTGGCCGTAACGAAAATTGCTGAAGATACCACTGCGCCGAGAAAAGTTTACAATCCTTCCCATCCTGATGCAAAAGAGGATGGCTATGTTGAAATGCCTAATATCAGCGTTTTAGAAGAAATGGTCGATATGATGTCGGCCACCCGCTCGTATCAGGCCAATGTAACCAGTATAAAGATGGCCAAGAGAATGGCTATGAAAGCTCTGGACATAGGGAGATAATATACCATGAATACTATAGACGGGCCGAACAGCATTACCCTCCTGCCACCTAAAGCAGCAGATACCGGTGCGGTAGAAAAAAGTGCCGCAGGCTTTGGCGATATGCTGACATCTATGATTTCTAAGGTAAATGACAGCCAGAATGCCGGGGATCAAGCAGTCCAAAAACTGCAGAGCGGGGATGCACAACACCTGCATGAAGTTATGATTGCCGCGGAAGAGGCAGATATTTCTCTGCGGATGCTCGTACAAATGCGAAACAAAGCCCTTTCAGCCTATGAGGAAATCATGCGGATGCAGATCTGATGGTAAGGAAAAAAGACGAGTCATCAACAAGAGACACACTCGCAAAAACAGAAAAGCGAACACTAGAGGCATGTTAAAAGCCATCCGAAAACCTGCAGCGAGGGAGATCGGACTTATTACCACACCATCAAAGAATAGACAGGGTACAAATGGAAGCACAAGAGAAGGGCGTAACAACTTCATCACAGTCAAATCCCCCTGATATTATACGGCCTGAGCGCAAGAATGTTTTGAGCCTCGTCCAGGGGTGGCCGCTCTCCAAAAAAATATCGACCGGGGCAGTTCTGATTCTTTCAATAGTGCTCTTTGCGTTTTTGATTATCCAGGCCCGCTCCGCAGACCAGCAACTTCTCTATGCCAATCTCGCCCTGAGCGATGCTTCGTCGGTTACAGCCTGGCTGAAAAACCAGAAGGTCGATTACAGCCTTAAAAACGGCGGAAAGGATATTTGGGTACCTGCCGACCAGATCTACCAGACACGTTTGGATCTCGCGGCGAACGGTTTGCCCAGTGGCGGCGATGTCGGTTTTGAGATCTTCGATAAACAGAATTTTGCTCTTACTGACTATGTGCAAAAGGTAAATTACACCAGAGCGTTACAGGGAGAGCTGGCAAGAACAATCAGCTCGCTGGCCCCGGTGGAGTCAACCCGGGTGCATCTCGCGATACCAGAAAAACGGCTTTTTAAGAATCAGCAAAAAGACGGCACCGCCTCGGTAATAGTCACCCTTATCCCAGGCCAGGGCCTCGATCAGTCGCAAGTCCAAGGCATCATCAATCTGGTGGCCGGTTCCGTCACCGGCCTGGATCCTGAGAATGTCAAGATAATCGATTCCAACGGCGTTGTCCTTGAAGCACAGAAAAAAGCAGCCGAAGAAGATATCCTTTCCGCCGATATGCTTGCTTTCCAGCAGGAAGTTGAACACCGTATGGAAATACGGGCCCAGGATCTGCTGGACAAAACCATGGGGGGAGACAATGCCATGGTGCGTGTTTCGGCGACCCTGGATTTTTCGAAAGTGGAAAAAACCCAGGAGCTCTTTGATAGCGAAGAACCGGTCATCAGAAGCGAACAGGTCAGTCAGGAAACCAGTGGCACAACGACAACAGGAGGCGTCCCCGGAGTTCAATCTAATCTGCAAGGCAAAGGAGCCGACTCAGGCCAGGGGAATGCTTCTCCACCGACCAACAAAAACAGTCGAACGACTAATTACGAAATCAGCAAAACCATCAGTAAGGTTGTCAATCCAGTTGGGAGTATAACCACTCTGTCGGTATCGGTCTTAGTCGCCGATAAGGTTCAACTCGATGCCGACGGCAAAGTTGAATCAACCACGCCGCGTACCGCTGAAGAACTCAAATCAATAGAAAACATGGTTGCCTCAGCCATCGGACTGGTCCCTCAGCGGGGAGATGTTATCAACGTGCTGTCTATGCCGTTCGTCGATCCGCAGGAGACCACTGCTGCAAGCGAACGGACCCCGGTAAATCTGCTCTACCAGTATATGCCCCTGATAAAATACGCCATGATCGGCTTCGGCATGCTTCTTATCTATTTTATACTGGTTCGACCAATTATCAAAAACACGAAAAGTGAAGTGCAACATCATAACAAAACAGTTGAACAGCTCGAGCGGGAACAGCGTCTGCTGCTGGCAAACGAACCTGTCGAACCGTTAATGCCGGTCGATGACGCTATTACCGCCCTGCGCCGAGAGGTAGAACAAAATCAAGTGCCGACCGCTTATATTTTAAAGAACTGGATCCAGGAAGGCTGATACGTCATGGCTATCGAGACACTCACTGGAATTAACAGAGTTGCCGTTTTGCTCATATGTCTGGGCGAGGAAGCTACTGCGAAGATTTTTGAAGAGCTTTCCGATGATGAAGTTCGGCAGGTCACCCGGGCTATGTCCACCATCGATCATATCCCCATGGATATCAAAGAAAAGGTCTTTAACAGCTTTCGCGAATCGCAGAATCTGTTTGCCGGGGTTTTTGTCAAAGGGAACAATTTCGCCCAAAATGCAATTGCGGCTACATCAGGCGATAAAAGGTCAAAATTCCTCATGGATCAATTTTTGTCCGGAACAGAAACCAAATCTCTAGAAACAATCGCTCTCATGGCCCCCCTTATGGTGGCCGGTCTTCTCGAACAGGAGCATCCCCAAACGGTCGCCCTTATTTTGTCCACTCAGCATATTGAACATGCCGCTGAAATCCTGACCAATTTGCCGGAAGCGATCCGTGCCGATATAGCGTATCGTATTTCCAAGATCGAGAAAGTTTCTCCCGTCGTTCTGAGTAGAATTGAAGATGCATTGCATCGCGAGATAGGTCTGGTTTCTGGTAAAACTCATAAAAAGATCGGCGGAGTCGATGCATTGGTCGGCATCCTTAACCATATGAAAAACAATCTCGATGCCGATATTCTTGAAGACATGGAACAAACCGATCCAGAAATGGCCGAGGAGATCCGCAAGAGAATGTTCACCTTCGAAAACCTGATAGCCCTCGATGGCAGATCGTTGCAGATGATTTTGCGAGAAGTCAACAATGACTCCTTGACCTTAGCCTTAAAAACCGCATCTGAACAGATGAAGGAAAAATTATTTGCCAATATGTCCGCCCGGGCAGCGGATATGATCCGTGACGATCTCGAAGCAATGGGACCGGTGCGGCTTTCGGAGGTGGAGATCATGCAGCAGGCGATCGTCAAGATAGCCTTGAAACTGGAAGAAGAGGGCAAACTCATACTCGGTTCCGGAGGTGGCGATGAGCTTGTCTAAATACTTCAAAAACTCTCCATCTTTCCAGCCTGAAGAACTTGTCAAACGTACGGACAGGCCCCAGCCATCACCGGGCTGGCAATCATTACCGACGACAGAAGGACTCCCCTTTCAGCCCCAGCAGCAGCCCGCCGCTGCTGCACGACCTCCAGCTGCTGTACCGATATCGGCAATGCCCCCTGCCACTGTTGATGTACCGGCAGAGCCCAAACTGCCAAGAGGCGAAACAGAATCAAAGATACCAGAAAATCTTCCTCATGTCGATCCGTTACAACCGGCGATCGACCTCAACAACTATATGGAAATCTCGTTAGCCGAAAAAAAAATCGAAGAAGCATACCGCAAAGGACTTCAGGAGGGACAAGAAAAAAGTGGCCAAGATTTTGACTCTGCTGCAAAAACCCTGCTCTACACCTGTCAACAACTTGACACAATTCGCGAGACAATTATCGGCAACAGCACTGAGGAACTAAAGAATTTTGCCCTGGCTATCGCTGAAAGAATCCTCCGTATCTCTGTTCGTGAGCAGGATAGTACCATTATCGCCACCATTGAAGAAGCCCTACAACGAGCGGTTAAATCTGATGAATTTACTGTTTATATTCACCCGGAAGATTACCAGGCCGTAGCGGAAAACTCAGCGGAGATTATTGCCGGGCTGACCGGACTCAATAAAATTGTCATAAAGAAAGATATCAGAGTGGAACGTGGCGGCGCAAAGATAGAATCAGATAACTGTACCATCGATGCAACGGTCCTCAGCCAGTTTGACATGATCAGAGAAGAGATCAAAAAAAACCTGTAAAAATATGAGCGCAAAAAAATCGAGCTATGTCATTTGATCATACCCGCATACGCAGCCTCAATGTTATCAAGATATGGGGGAAAATAACCCGCATTGTCGGTCTGGTTATTGAGGGGTATTGCCCGCATTCCAGCATAGGTTCACTCTGTGAATTGACCACTGTTGACGGGGAACATACAATATCTGCCGAGATTGTCGGGTTTAAGGACGGCAAAGCGCTGCTCATGCCGCTTGGCGATATCCGGGGACTGGGCCCGGGCAGCCTTATCCGGGTTATCCGCAATAGCGCCACAATCAGAGTCGGCTCCAGTCTTCTCGGGCGGGTCATCGACGCTATGGAAGTCCCTCAGGACAACCACCCTGCCCCAATTCTTACCGAAGAAAAAGACCTCTATTCCCTGCCCCCGGGACCAATGGAGAGACAAAATATTACTGAAACGCTTGACCTCGGGGTCCGGGCAATCAATGGTCTTATTACCTGCGGCATGGGCCAGCGGATGGGAATAATGGCGGGTTCTGGTATCGGCAAAAGCGTCCTGCTGGGCATGATGTCCAAATTCGCCAAAGCCGATATCAATGTCATTGCCCTTATCGGTGAACGTGGCCGTGAGGTGCGAGAGTTTATCGAGCGTGACCTGGGCAAAGAGGGGCTGGCCAGATCAGTTATCGTCGTTGTGACATCCGATCAGCCACCATTGCTCCGCATGCGTGGAGCGTTTGTCGCCACTGCCATCGCCGAATACTTTTGCAATAAAGGCAAAAATGTGCTGCTGATGATGGATTCCGTCACCCGATTTGCCATGGCAATGCGCGAGATCGGCCTGGCCATAGGCGAGCCACCAACAACGAAAGGCTATACTCCTTCCGTTTTTGCCACCCTGCCCAAATTGCTGGAACGAGCTGGCCGATTTCAGGGCAAAGGGTCAATAACCGGTTTGTACACAGTGCTTGTTGATGGCGATGATATGACGGAGCCTGTTGCCGATTCAGTCCGATCGATTCTCGATGGGCACATTGTTCTTTCCCGGGCAATTGCCGCTAAAAATCATTTCCCGGCAATCGATATCCTGAATTCGGCCAGCCGGGTGATGCGCGATATAACCTTTCCCAGACATCTCGAACTTGCAGGTAAGGCCAGAGAAGTACTGGCCAGTTATGCCGAGGCGGAAGATCTGATCAACATAGGGGCCTATGCCAAAGGATCCAATCCGAAAATCGATTATGCTCTCAGTAAAATTGATGCCATCAATACCTTTCTGCGCCAAAATTACACAGAGACAACGACTCTTAAAGAATCCATTGAACGTTTGGGCAGCGTGCTCAGCGATCGCAAGGACGAGGAACCCTTACAAAAAAACCGCCGGCAAACCGATAGTGATAAAAGGAATGGATGAAACCATTTAGTTTGCAAACCGTACTGGATTACCGAAAGCGCTTGGAAGACTTAGCACAGCATCGGTATCTTGAAGCAAAACAAACGCACGAAATTATAACAAACAAATTAGGCGATGCCACCCGTGCGCTCACGCTCTTCATTGCCGAATCGGCGCAATTACAGCAGGAAGGAATCGAAATAACCGAACTGATCCGGCATGAAGAGAGAATTGCCGCCCAAAAACAGAACCTGCAGGCCATTAAAAAAAATCTAGCCGAAAAAGAGCAGCTCGTTCGGAAAGAGCAGCAAAACCTGCTGCACCGCTGTAAGGAACGGCAGATATTGGAGCGACTAAAAGAAACGCAGAACAAGGCCTGGCAGGGATATCTCAATAAAAAAGAGGCGGCAATGCTCGACGAGATAGCCACGAGCCGGCATGAAGTGGATCTGTTCTGATAGGCGTACATCCCTTCGTATACTTTTTGTAACCGTTCACCGGAAAACTTGAAAATGTCGTATAAACTCCGAGCTGTAAGCGTTTACCAGTGCCGGAAATGCGCGAAAGAGGTCATTAAACTGTACTATTGGTACGTTTAATGGCCGATGACAAGACAGATTCGGTGCTGGTGAACGCTTACTACTTTTTAAAAAACTTTTCTCCCTGAATACCATGCGATTATATGACAAGCAGATCTTCCTTTTCCTCTTCTCTATCTTTATGGCCCAAAATATTCAGGCCGCAGATGCGGTTTCTACGGTTACGGCCAAAAATTACGGGTCTGTGGAGGAAAGACGACTCGATACGACCATTCTGCAGGAACGGACAAGTATGAGAGGAGAACGAGAAGATATCGCCATGCGCAAAAAGGAGCTAAAGACCCTTGAGGAAGGAGTCGATAAGAAATTAACCGAAATGGATGTAAAACTCGAGGAACTCCGCAAACTGCAGAAGAAGATTGAATCGCTCCTTGCGGACAAGTCGCTACAAGAAAAGAAACGCATCCAGAACCTGGCGAATATATACCAGAAAATGTCCCCTGATAGAGCAGCCCTCGCTCTTTCCGGATTAGATCAGCAACTGGCCGCCGATCTACTGGCCAACATGAAAGTCAAGGCTGCGGCAAAAATTCTGGATCAGACACCCAAAATAACCACGACCGAACTCAGTACGACCTTTACCTCCATACAAATTGAGTGAGACATTATGCCACAAATGGCCATCATCCAACCAGCATCTCCCAAGGGTCCTCTAGAAACCCGAACCGCCGGTACAGCCGGCAAAAAAGAGCAGAACACGTTTTCCCCCCACCTCGACAAGGCAGTTTCCAATAACAAGAAACAGCAGCCGGCAGCCCAGGACGAACGCCGCACCAAGGCGTCTTCAAACGTTGAGACAGAAACCTTGCCTGCACAGAACAGTGCGTCACAGCAACCACAGGATGCTGAAGATACGCAGGATCTTGCGTTACAAACAGATATGGCCAACCAGCCGGATGAGCTGGACAAAACGGACGAAAATCCCGGACAATTGTCCGTCCCAGGCGCTGGCATCGAAAAATCGACACCAAGAGTAATGAATACGGCCCTCTCACAGCTGCAACAGGCCGAACCAGCCATGCAGCGACTACAAAATACATCAGCTGCAGGCACCGGCGAACCTGATCTTCCCGTAACCATCCCGGCAGAGCGTACGCTGGCAATCACGGAACCTCCGGTCAAAGATGCTATACAACCAACACTAGCCAAAGAGCAAAATGGTCTTCTCGCCCAGTTGCAACGCATTATCGATCAAGGGGACGAAACAGGAATCGTATCAATCACCAAAGCAACAGACCCTGTTTCCGCCAGTTTTATTCGCAGCAATGTCCATGGTGCAGAGCAAGCCGGCGAAAGACCAGGCCAGCAATCAACCGGGATCAGGCATGACAGTCAACAGCAACATTTTAAACCCCAATTAGCTGCGTCAGAACCGGGTGATAATAAACAAAATTTTCAGAATGATCAACAAGGCGACGAGCCGGCACAACAGGCTATGGGGGCCAGCTCGCCGAGCTCTCCAGCGAATGGTATGTCAAGTAGTTCAGAACAATCCAATACTTTTACGCAAATTACCACAACCACCCAGCAGACAACAAGCCAACAGACAGGCGAGACAGCCAAACCAATACTTCTACCATCCGGAACTCTCGTCCAGGAAGAAGATGTCATGCAGCAATTGAACCATAAATTGCAGATATCCAGCCGACATATGGATTCCCGTATTAGCTTAAAGCTCCATCCGTTAGAACTTGGCTCCTTAAAAATCGATTTGACCGTCAAAGAAGGTTCCATCCAGGCACATGTCGTCGCCCAAAGTCAACACACTTCAGAAATTTTAGAAAAAAATATGGCAAAGTTGAAATCTATCCTAGAGAACCAGGGTTTTACTGTCGATGAGATATCAGTCACCACTGAATCCGATTCAGCGAGTGAGTTTAATCTGTTTGATCAACAGCTGTTCAGCCAGAATGACGACACTCCCAAAGCTCAAAAAGGACGACGGGAAGATGAACCAGTCTTCATCTTGCCGAACAATGTCTTTCCTGCCCCGGCGACAAGTACCGGGGTCAATGTAAAAATCTAGGAGCAGCGATATGAGCAGTTCTATTGAGGCATTAAACCAGGCTACTACTGCTGCAACTGGCACAAGCACTACCAAAAGCAGCAGTGATATGATCATGGGCAAGGAAGATTTTTTAATGCTGCTTGTCGCCCAGCTGCAAAACCAGGATCCACTCAGTCCGGACGATCCCACGGAATTTACTGCCCAGTTGGCCCAGTTCAGCTCTCTGGAGCAGCTTACCTCGCTTAATGACAGTATGGACAATCTTGTCACATCGAATGCCAATTCCGACCGGTTTGCCACTTTGAACACCATCGGCAAGAGCGTAGCGTATAACAGCGACAGTTTTACTTTCCAGGGTGATCCGGTAGAGATCGGCTATCAACTGGATGGTGAGGCCTCGGCAGTGTACCTGTCTCTCAAGCAAAATGGAGTGACGCTGGCTACAGTTAAAGGTGCAGAACTGTCGACCGGCAATAATTTTATCGTCTGGGATGGCAAACTTGCCAACGGCAGCAATGCCCCGGTCGGGAATTACACAATTGAAGTTAAAGCTATATCAGCAACCGATGAAAGTGTCGGGGCAGCGCCTCTGCAGAGATCGGAGGTTACAGGCGTTGACCTGCAGGGACAGTACGGCGGGACGCTCATGACCAAAACCGGAGAAATAGGCTTCACCTCAATTCTCGGGGTGTATGAGCCGGGTGCCTTGATACCAACCACATAATAATCGAAAATAATTGACAGTGATTGAGGAGTTTTAGAAAACTCACTCTATAAAAACAGGAGAACAAGATGGGTATTTCAAGTGCATTGTATAGCGGCGTCAGCGGGCTGAACACCAACAGCCAGGCCATGAGTGTTATCGGCAATAATCTGGCGAACACCAACACCGTAGGTTTTAAAGGATCCCGGACGGTCTTCGCCGACCTTCTTTCCGGATCGATATCCGGCTCAGGTGGCCAGTCCCAGGTTGGTCGCGGCGTTGGCATGTCGACAGTCGACCAGGTTTTCAGCCAGGGTACCTTTGAAACCACCGAGTCAAATCTCGATGTGGCCATAGAAGGTGAAAGTTTTTTCATTCTCAAGGAGCCAGGGGACTCAACCGCTTATTACTCAAGGGCCGGCTCTTTTAGCTTTGACAGCAGCGGATATCTGGTAAATCCGGAGGGCTTGAGGGTGCAGGGAAAAGGCTTTGATTCTGCCGGAACGCTGAAGGACGGTGATATTATCGATATCCAGGCTGAAAATGTAGGCCTGGTGGCAGGGAAAGCTACTTCCACTCTGGAGCTCTCCACCAATCTCGACTCGACTGAGTCGGCGATTATTTTTCCAGTTGCATCTGGTGCTATGGGCTTTGAATCAAGCGATCCAAATACCTATAATTACTCTTCCTCCGTCCAAATTTTTGACACGCTGGGCAACTCGCACCTGCTCACCACCTATTTTACCAAAACCGGCAACAACACCTGGGATGCCAATTGGAGTGCAGATGATTCCACCACGCCGTCTGGCTCACTGGGAACGCTTGATTTTACTTCTGCGGGTGTCCTGTCATCACCAACTGGCAGTATCCTCACCTCAGGGCTGGACTGGGGCAACGGCACAACGCCAACTGAAATTGCCGTCACCTTCGATACCACCCAATTCAACAGCGAATCAGTGGCCATTTCCCAAAACCAGAATGGTTCCAAAGCAGGTAATCTGACCGGAGTAACAATTGACTCTGAAGGGACAGTCGTCGCCAACTATTCAAATGGTGAACTGTCGAAAATTGCCCAACTGGTATTAGGAAAATTTGTCAACCCCAACGGCTTGTCACTTGCAGGGAGCAACGTCTATGTAGCAACAACCAGTTCAGGTTCCCCACGTACCGGCATGCCCGGAGCTGAGCTGGGCAATATTTTCACCAACTCACTCGAACAGTCAAATGTCGATATGGGTTCAGAATTTGTCAGGATGATCACCGTCCAGCGCGGCTTCCAGGCCAACTCAAAAATAATCACCACGGTAGACGAGTTGCTGGGAGAATTAATCAACCTGAAAAGGTAATAGTCATATTATTGACACTCGCTTTCATTAAACCAGAACCAGCTCTCTCTGCTCGTTCTGGTTTGTTGTTTATACTTCCTGTAGCGCACC
>CBDTUM010000116.1:0-14323 GCA_965363495.1 uncultured Desulfopila sp. | reverse complement strand
TTGTAGGTCGTAATCCCTTCTTAATTCAGGTCAGTTTTGTCCCAACCAATATCCATATGTATCCATTGGTTACTATCAGGTCGTAATCCCTTCTTAATTCAGGTCAGTTTTGTCCAAATTCTGGACGGTGGGATGATGAATAGAAAAGAGGGTCGTAATCCCTTCTTAATTCAGGTCAGTTTTGTCTACCTTTTGTCGGAACGAAGCACCTGAAGTATTTTGCAGAGTCGTAATCCCTTCTTAATTCAGGTCAGTTTTGTCTGTGTCGTCATACTCCGAGTGGTGTGTCTTCGGCACCTTTGGTCGTAATCCCTTCTTAATTCAGGTCAGTTTTGTCTGCGGCCTCTGCCGATGTAAAGCTGGTAAAGGTTCTGGCGGGTAATTCCGCAGACCTTTCGGGGTAATCTCGACGATGGCTGTGATATCAAGGATCTCATGGTTGTTCTTTCTTGTTTCTTAATGATATTGCAGGGTTTTTAAGTTTCCGCGAACCTAATGGCATACTTATATAAAAAACAACAATATTTCAGCAGATTATCAAAGAACAGGGCAAAGCGGCCGAGGTCCGCGGATAATGGTGAGCACCTTATTTATCGTTTGTTGAGATGAATTCTACAATACAATGAATTCACTGTCCACGTCAATAAAACGCCCTTGTCCTATGATTTCTGTCTGTTGCCGGCACCGCTCACAGAGGGGGATGTACTTGACCCCATCTTCCTCTTCGACGATGGTTGCCGCGACTCTGGCCCGACATTCGGAGAAATTTTTATCGCTTACATCAAGCTCGAATTTTGATTGTTGTACCCGCTGCCCGTAATCCTTGAGAATTCGGGCAACCCGGTTGAGGCGGCGAGGGTCGGCGATGTCATAAATGGCCAGAATCCGCATCAGATTATTTCCCAGTTGAGGCGGGTGAAAGAAACACCTTTCCCTTGAATCATTGCTTTGTCCATGCAAGTGGCGCAGACCCGGTAAATGCGTACGGCATCTTCTGCAAGGTCGAGACTATCTCGGCAGTAGAGCCTGATCTCCCTGACTTCCCTGGCGTCGAGCCGACATTCAAAAACGGACTTCTGGCTACGAATACCAAGCTCTTTGAGGAATTTATAAAATTTTGCCCTTCTGCGATTGGTGGTAATATCGTAAACGACAACCGTGTTCATAAGCCACCTTCATTTCAAGAGTAGAGGTTGATAGACCAGAAGTGCTCCCTCGATCACCTTGCGATACATCGCGGCCTGGGCTACGAGAGCCTCAGCATAGGTGATGGTCCGTTCTTCCGGCAGATAGTGGAATTCGGTGGTCATCTTTCTCTCGAAATTTTCCACAACCCGGCGAAAAGCATCATCGTTTAGTTTGACCGCCGGCTTGCCGTTGCCAAATTCTGTTTCGAGATCACGGGCAGTATCTTCCTGCATACGCTGACTGGGTAAATCGAAATGTTCCTGACTGTTGAGATCGGTCATATGGCCATAGGGATCCGCAGTAACGTCTGTTGCGGATTCGCCATCTTCTGGCGATGGTTCTGGAATTGCTTCCGGATATTCCAAGCGAAAATCACTTTGCTGAAGGATTTTCAGATTAAAGAGTGAGAGCGTCAGGGTATCGACGATGATTACCCTAAATTCCTCCATGAGATCCATCACCAGGGAATGGCGACCATAGTCTGGGACATGGAGAAAGGCCGGGTGGGGATCGAGGTTGACCCTGCGGATGGCGGCGTACGTCCGGTTGAAGAGAAAAGTATAGAGGAGGGAAAGAACAGCATTGACCGGGTCGGTGGGCGGCCGACGCACCCGGCGGCAGAAATCATAATCCTGCTGGAGGCCCCAGCGGAAGGCTCCAAAGTAAAGAGCGCTGCCCCGGCCCTCGTACCCGCGCAGGGAATCAATTGAGTCGGCCTTGGCGAGAGGTTCGAGTAAGGCCCGGATTGCTTTGGCTGCTCGTCGGGGTTCCTCACGTTTACGAGTCCGGTTGACGCGCATAAGCAGAGTTGCCATGTTGGTGAGCTTGCCGGCCACCAACTGGCGGCAAAGAGCCAGGCCGAAGGCCTGATTGTCGAGCAGGGTAAATTGCCGCCTCCGCAAGGCGACGTTTTTTGGTTCCGGGGTGGAAAAGCGTCCCAGATAGCGACCATTGGCGGTGCAGAATATCGTGTCCACCCCATGGCGAAGCAGGGTGTTTCTGGCTGGTGGAGTGATTTCGATGTTGCCGAACAACACCACCTGTTCGAGTTTTTCAACGAAGAGGGTGTGGTAAGTATCCTCTCCTTTCTTGACCAGCAGGTGCCTGCCTTCGCGAACTATCCGGGCACCCTGGGTCTGGATGTAAATATTCATGTGGTTTGGCCTCTTAGTGTTTGTAAGGTGGAATGGGTGTGGTGCACCCGTCAAATTACATTGAAGAGAACCAGACTAAAGAGGAATTAACCAGGATTGCAACGTTGCAATGGGAAGGGAATCGTGTTTACTGCAGCCATGCGCGGAGGTACTCAGGAAACTGGCAGAGCTCTTTTTCTTCCCGCACCTCGATGTTCATTTTTTGGGCTCGTTCATGGTCGAAAATAGAAAGTTTTCGGGCTGAAACCAGCATGGCACGGCCAAAGAGGCCACCGGCACGGTCGGCCAGGGTGTCCAGCTCGTTGAGGGCCTCGGTGGCGCGGGTGCCGGCATCTGTTTCCCGTTCCGGGTTGGAGGACTTGCAAGAGATCATGTACAGGCGGTTGCAGTGGGTAAACAGAATGTCGAACTCGTTTTTAGTCGACTGTTTGCCTGTCCCATCCCATTGAACCCGGACATTCATGGCGACATCGAGTCCCTTGATGCCAAGATCCTTCACAGACCAATACACATATTCTTCCAGCCAGCCGCCCTGGCAGAAGAAAATAGTTTCCGGTGAAGGGATATTAAGATTGGCCGAGCTGGTCAAATCGGCAACGCCACAATGAACCAGCAGATTGGCGAGATCGTCCGCACCCCGGCCAAGTCCGTTGAGGTCTATATTGGCGTGCATTGGTCTTTTCCCGCAACGGTCTATGGTGCTGTTCAACTTGCTCAGCAATGTTGTGTTGCTGGTGAGCAGGGTAGTCAGTTCTTTCAGCTTGGGACGGCGTGTTCTTTGGGCCGGGAAGGAGCCGGGTAGAGGATTCATGCCGTAGGCGGTTAGATAATCAGCTACTTTAACGAGATTGTCGGCAACAGGGGTTGTGATTGTTTCCGGAGCTAGCTGGAGGAGTTGATTGTGGCCGGAATCGAGATAGATAATCCTTTTGTTGTTGAAGAAAAACGATTGAAAGGCCGCCAGGGCAGTTATCTTGGTGCCGCCGGTGACATTTAGGGTAATGTTCTCTTCCTTTTGTCCTGCGCTGATAATATCTTCGCAGAGTCTGGTTATAGCCGCGAAATCGTAGGCTGAATCGATGACTTCAAACTTGACCGTTATGCCGCGGGGCCGGGCAAGATTTTTCAACCGTTCCGCCTGATTGGTCATTTCGGGAGAGACCAGAAAAATGGCCTGTTGAGGTTTTTCAAGAAACAACGGCAACAGGTTGGCAATGGGTTGTTCGGAGATAAGGCAGACGTGCGTATGCGACGCGTTATGTTTATCTGTTGAGGGCATAAGTCTTTTTTCGTCCAAGTTTGTTTTAAAGGTCAAGGGATGACTCGGTTTTTATGTTTACCAGAGATATGTCGATGGCAGTTGCGGCGACATTCTGCGGATACGCAAACCCTTTTCGCTTGCGACCTCGGCCAGCAACATGGGCAGGAAAATGTTCTCTATCCAGGTTTGGAAATTTTCCCAGATCTCTTTGCCAATGGGAGTAAAACCATGGGCCAGAATGGAGCTGTTGCGCGCTTTAAGGTGATCGAGCATCGCGGGTCGCTGACAAGCGGCAAAGCTGCCGGCCGCACCAGTTTTGTCTGCAAGTTGTTCGATCAAGCCCCAGGCAGCGAACAGCCCTGCCTGATTTCTGCCCTCCTGATTGGTCTGAATATGCAGACCCGACGGAATCCGTTCGGCCGGGATGTCGGCTGTATCGATATTAAAATGGTTCTTCAGAATCCATTGAGCGGACCATTCGATCAAGCGATATACCCTGGCTACCGCATCGTCATAACGACCCTGAGCGGCACGACGTTCGGCGTTGCGCCAGAGATCGAAAAGGCGAATGGGCTCCTGGGACGGGGATGCGGTCGTTAGCATTTTAAGATCGACGAGATGCATCCCCAGATCTCGGCTTATCACCGGCGCATAGTTTTCCATAATCTGTATGGCGCCCTGGTGCTCGAAGCGGTCCCAGGCGGCAAAGGCGCGGGACAGATCACGGGCCCTGGACAATCGAGAGCGAAGCTCGGGAGAACGGGGTGGCCGAAGTGCAGCCAATCCCTCTGCCGCTTCATCGTAGGCGAACCGCTGCCAGGCCTGCAGATAGGGTGCCATGGCCCGTTGGAGCCGAATGGCGTCAATGCCGGCAAGGGCGCTGTATTCGGTGCCATTGTGTACTTTGACCAGGTCGGCCCGATTGCCGGTGACGAGTTGCAGGTCAACATCCTCGGTTTCCAGCACGGCGGTAACCAAGGCCGCAGTCATTGTCTTGGTGCCGCCGGTATAGTCGGCCACGATCCTCGCACCGGGGAAACGTCGGCCAAGCTTGACGAATTCCTCCCGGATAAGCAGGACTGCGCCATCCAGGTCGTCGGTCGGCACGATAAGCACCTGGAAGGCGTCTGCCGGCAGGTTGAGCTGTGCCGGGATATTGGGCAGTGTTGGGCTGGAATCGTTATAGAGCGCTTTGATGCACAACCCTTTGCCGATAATCTGGCTCTCCGAGCCCGCCCTGCCGGTACCGGGATCCTTGCCGGAACAGACAAAGCAGATAAAGGATGGCTCTAACTCGCGACAGGCAGTGACAATCGGCTGGTGTGAACCGCCGACTGTGCAAATCAGAATAGTTTTATTCATCGGGATGGATTTTCCGTATATGTTTTTTTACGCAGCATTTTTTGCCAGTAATTGATTGACCTCCTTCAAGGCCTTCTTTTTATCTGACTTGGCTTTATTGCCGGCACAATTCCAATCTTTTTTCATTCTGTTACGTAGAGATTGAAGGGCGGCTCTGGGAAGTTCGGCAAGATTTAGCCCGGCGTTCTTGAAGGCACCCCAGTCGGCAATGGCCTTGATCTGCTCGACGGCAGCCTGCTCTTCGGGTAAGAGAGACGATTCGGCAGAGGAGCTGGTCGCTGCAATTGAAGAAACCCAGATAATGCCCGAAGGCTTGAGCCATTCGGAGATCTTTTGATCCCGTTCAGCATCCCATTTTTTTGTATGCTTGTCTCGAACCAAGTCTGCGGCTTCCAGGAGTGCCTGTGCCACTTCCTTCTCGCTCTGGTATTGAACAACTTCCGTATGCTCCATAGCCTGTAAGAGCTGACCATAGTCGGAGACGGTTTGAATTATGGGGAGGGCTGTTTTCCGCCAGGGATGGAGGCGTTCATCCTCTTCCTGCCTCAGTCTTTCCTGTTCAGCAGCTTTTCGTGCCGCTCTTTCTTCGGCTAGTTTGGCCTGGCGGAGCACCCTGCTTTTTTCTTCCTGCTCGGCCCGTTCTTGGAGTCGGGTCAACCGCTGTGCCGTAAGTTCTTCACCCACTTTACCCAGTTTGCACCACTCGTCTTCACTGATTTCCATAAGACTTGCCCAGCCAAAAGGTTTTAGGGAATTGACGTTGGAAGATTTTTTTGATTCAGCGGACAGCCAAATAGTAGTGGCTTGATTTTCTGGCTTGTTTCTTTTCATGATCTTGATTTTACGGTAGCCGTTGACCGTGACACTTTCCGCTCCGGAATGACGGCCTATGCGAATAGGATAGCTTGTAGTCCCGGTAGGCATGGGTGCCCCGGTTACATTAATGGCTTTCAGCTCACTGTTTTCCCGATTATTTTCACTGCCGTAAAAGTACGTCAGTGCCGCACGAATTTCAGCCATATCTATCGGCTTTTTGATCCCGGCTCTGGTTTCGGGGGTGACTATAGTAATGGAACCAATGAACTCGGCTTCCGGCTCCACGGTTTCAAGAATCTGGGCAAGGGCACGGGGTTCTTTGTCTGATGGCCGTTTTTTAAAGTCAACCGCATAGGCCACTCTACGATTGGCATGGGCGACCGGCATGAAATCGGAAACTTTAACTAAGCGGAAAGGGTCGGTTTCAAGTTTGTTGAATTGAAAGGCCAACAGATGTTCCTGCAGATCCCGTGATGCATTTCTGCCGCTAAAATATGGCTGGTTACGGCCTTGATTTCGTAAATTGAGAATCGCAGTGCGGATTGCACCCTTGATGGCACTGCCCGGCACATAGGGCATGTTGGTCAAGGGGAGGAAAGAGGTACGGTTGATCAAGAAATTGTTGAGTTCCTGTTGAATCCTCCTTTCATTGGCAGGGAGATTCATGGTGGTCTGGTAATGCTCCACCAGGCTGGCTGATACGGCAACACACTCTCCCTGCGCATTTTTAGCATGGTGGCGGATGAATTTGTAGATTTCCAGTAAGGAACCTATCGTGCCCTTCTGGCATATAGTGGAGAATTGTTTACGTTCACTCTCATCCAAGCGTCGCAAAAAATCAGCTGGTTGGAAAGCGATGAGTTCTTTTTGAGTTTCATTGATGACAAAAGAGGTTGGCTCATAAACCTCATCACAACCGATGTGCAGCGGTGAAATGACCTTGAGCTGGAAATAGATTGTTTGTGTGGGCATAATATCTCCGCTATAGAGGGAGATACAAGGTGTAGCCCTGGGCCACAGTCCTTGGATCCGCCTTAGATAGGCCGGTAATTCCCCGACCGATATAGGGTTTGGTAAAGGTGGTTTTGTCAGAAGGATAAAAGAGCGCACCTTCATCGGCCATGACCACTGGGTTTTTGAAAGGCTTTCCGGTCAGGACCAACTGCCCACCATGTCTGCCGAATCGGGTGAATGGATTGAAGAAAGCATGCCGGAAAGCTCCTGGTTGTGGAACACAAGGGCCCAGGGTGTAGCAGGCCTCCGCCTTATCGCTGGGAGGCAGGACTACTTCTTCGCAACCGATGACCTCGAAACGGCCCAGGCCGGTACTGGCATCACGACCAAAGCCCCAGGCTCCAATCCGTTGGAAGGCCTCGGTGAGATGTTCAGCGTTGGTAGCTTCGTCATCAATATAGGCGAAGATGGCAAGTTGCAGGCCGGGAAGGAACTGAATGTTCTCCATACTGTAAGGTGCGAAAAAACCTTTTCCGGTGGTCATAGTCAGGCGATTGATGGTGTTGTGTTGTTGCTCGGCTAAAGTCACTGGTCGCTGCTGTTTTTTGGGTAGCAGGCGGAGCATGCGCTGTTCTTCTGTGGTTCTGGAATTCAGGCAAAGTGTAAATAGCTCGTGATCAGAGGCGAGTTTATCCAGTCCTTTAGGGAGACGTAGATCGTTGCCTACAAGCAGCCATTTCCTGGCCTTGCTTTCTTTGCGGGCTTCAAGGCGCTGGACTCGAGCAAGACTGCTGTTTGTCGTTTCTTGTTGGGAGGCAGGAATGTCCGGTCGTTTAAGGGCGTAGATTTTTTGGCCGTTGTCACTGAGCAGGGGCCAGGCCGATGAGAAGACGGCAAATGGTCGCTCGGAATAGCGGCTGATCCAGGTATCGAGTCCGCCTGTCAGCATCTGCGGATGCTGGGCTGCTTGCCAGCAGATATGGCCGAAAATCGTATCACCTTTAAGCGGGGTGCCAAACGGTGAGACAGGTTTGATGATTAGTGTAAAAATGGGCATTTTTTCTCCTTAACCTCTACCAATTATGGCATTTTCTGCGGATTTTGCCGTTTGTCGGATCGAGTAGGTCTTCCTTGCATGTCTTGTTAAAAGATCTGGTTTAAAAAAGTTGAACCTCCTTAAATTTTTGCTGCAGATCCTGATCATCAAATTGAAATTCCACTCGCCCGTATCCTCGGCTGCCGCTGCCGCCCAGAGCATCAAGTTCAAGAAGTTTCAGTCCTTCGAGCAGAAAACCATGCAGATCGTTATCCTGGTCAGTATCCATGGTTTTTAAGGATATGGTGAAGTCAAAGGCAAGACCTGCTATTACTCGTTCAGTGAAACGTGGGTTCTCGGCCACTCCGCGGATGCGGTCTATGGAGTTTTCACTCTTGACTTCAGTGTGGGGCAGACTGCTCGCTCTGGTCATTAGACGACTTTCCTGGTTTAACAAGCAATCGGCGAAGGATGCTCGACTTGGGCCGATGAAGGCTGCTGCTTCACCGTCGGCACCACTTGTCCCGAAAATCTTCAGGATTTTCTCCGCCTGGATTTTTTCTGTTTCGGTCAAATCCAGCTTCAGTGTTTTAGCACTTACAGGCTTGCCGCCGGTATGGCGCATCAGACCGCTGCGCAGTTCGAGCAGCGAGCGGACTTTACCCTTGATCGACGAGCCGGGGATATACGGTTCGTTGGTGTGGGCATGTTTGACGACCGGGTTGTCGGTGCCGCCGATATGCATCTCGGTATCGCCCGCACCTATATGCAGACCGCTTTTCAGGATAATGCGGCCGCTGATTGAGCTGATATTGTTCAGTTTCATGGAATTATCTCCTTGCATATTGATTATGAGAGAAAGTGGCGAGCGTCATCATCTGGATCGATAGACCTTGTAGAAGCCCATAAAAGCTTCGAGAAAATTTGTGAAGACCTGCAGGTCATCTTTGTCCTCAATTTGAGTTATGCCGCTGCGCATCAGCTCGACAAAGGAGGAAGTTATAAGATCCCGGCCTTGGGCATAGGCGGTTTTAGCCACCTGCATATGAACATGGGGCAGGATAGTGTTCCAATCAGAGCCTTCGGCCTGAGCCTGGCTATGCAGACGAACTATTTCATCAAAGAATCTTCTAAGCTGGGTGCTTTTGTTTTTTTCCTTTCTGTCACGCTGACCGTCCTCACTGATTTCTTTGGCGATTCTGTCGGCCTCAATAGAAAACAGCTTTGGATCGAGCAGTCGTTCCTTTTTATTTATCCATAATGTGATTGTTGCCATGGGTAATCTCCTGTTTGATTGATTATCTTCGTATCTCATATAAAATATGCCAAAGTGGAATACGTACGGCGCCCCTGTGCGTTTTCAGCCACTGGGCCAGTTCCACCACCTCGGTGATGGCCCGCTCCCTTTCCTCACCCTTGAGTCTCTTGTCGATGTTGCGTGCCAGACTGTAACGGAACATTGCCGGCCACTTCAGACACTCCATGTCTGCCATCTCGATACGAGATTCTTGCGTTACTTTTTGTTCTTTTTCCGCCAGATTTATGAGATGGTTGAAACGGTAGAGCATGCTCCGGCTGAGCAGTTTTCGCTCCAGCCATGAATCCATGAATATTTTCTTGTCGAGCAGTGTAGTGAAGTCATCCCAGGTAACCGTTTCATCGAACATGGTTACCCTGTTCCTTCCCTCATCCTTGGCATGTTCGAGGGCCTCTTCGGAGGCTGCTGCCAGCCTGTTGACCGGGGTATTGGATTTGTGTGCTGTGATCCCGGCGGAAAAGGTGATTGTTGGATTCTGCCCCACATAGGCGGCAAATCGTTCCCGCAGAAAAAGGGCCAGGGCTGCCATACGGTTCCAGGGGCCAATGAGAAAGAGATCGTCGCCACCTGCGAATACCGTGTAGACATCACTGAATTCCTCGGTAATTTCTAAAAGGTGTGGCAGGTAGAGGCTGAAAAAATTATTGACCTGCCGACTCATGGTTGCCAGTCGGGACAGGGTGAAACGCTCATCCGGCAGACCACAGGCAAAGAGCATGCCGAGCCTGTCCACATCGGCCTTGAGCACGGCAAGGGCCTCGGTGCCCAGGCAACGGTTGCTTTGCGGATCCCAATGTCTTGCTTTGATCGCAATATGGCCAAAGGTTTTGGGCACGCCCTCCTTGATCTGGTCGATGAGGTCAAAGGTTTTCTCTTCGCTCTTGCCACTGGACAAAAGACAATTGTCGTTATTGTCCGCTTCTTGATAAGTTGGAATATGGCCGTTTATCAACCGGTTTGCTGTCCGACAGTCGAGACTGCCGTCATTTTTCACCTGAAGCTCCCAGAGCTTGAATAGTTTGCCGCGTTTTGCCGCCTCCTCCAGGGGATCACTTGTGAAGGTAAGCTGATAACGACCGAAAATTGGTTCCAGCAGACATTTGTCTTTCTTGAGGTCCATGGCCGGATCACAGACTGCGAGACGTTTCCCTTTAACCAGATTGGTACCCATGAGGATATGATCCCGGCAGATGGCACAGGCGGAACCTTTTTCGTCGCGGTAGATGGTCCGGTCATTCTCCGCTTTTCTGACGGCGGGTCTTTTACCGCATAAAGGGCAGAGAGGTGATTTGAGAGTGTTGTCGAACTGATCGAGAAAATCGGGAACTGCCCCGCCATATTGGTCCAGGTCTACTTTGTGGAACTTTTGTTGCTCAATTCCTTGCAGATGCCTATCCCAGAGGGCACGAAATTCCTGACTATGAAAGTCATCCGGAGAGGCAGCGGTGGCGGTGATTCCCATGCTGCTTTGACCGTAGGAGATAGTGAACAGCCAATGATTTATTTCCTGCCGGACCTTGGCTATGGCTGTGTGGGCTGCCGCGATGTTTGGCGCGATGAGATGAAACTTTCCGGCAGCGTTCACCACTACAGCGAGTGGCGACAGGCCCATTTCCCGGCAGAGAAGATCGGCTGCCAGTTCTGAGAAAATTGATACAGCAAAGGAACGACCACGTAAAATCTTGGAACGATGGCTCTGACCTTCACCGCTGGCACTGAAAATAAAATTCTGGATACCATAGAAGTCGCCACTGACCAGGAGAAATTTTCCGGTATCACTCTTTTTTATTGCTGTTTCGTTCAGGCTGCCTGTTCCCTGATGATAGAGATAGAGCGCCGCCGCAAAGGCCGCTGTCGTTCGACTGTGGTCATAGAGGGATACGTCATGGACCACGTCGCCGACCCTGGCCGCCGGGATCATCGAAGTATAGGTCATGAGCAAAGAGTCCAGATGCTCTATCCATAAGGAAACATTGCTGTCCCGATGCCAGATTTCCGCTAACTTTTCAACAAAATCGTCAAAGAGCTTTTGATACTCAAGCTGGGCATCTTTTTTATCCAGCTGGGAGGCCTTAACCGGATAAATGGTGTCAGCTGCAAGGGGTGCAAGAGGGTAGCGGTACTTGAAGGCGCTTGGCAAGTTGAAAGCGTCAACCCGTTCCGGGCCAAGGCATTCGAGGAGTGGCAGGAGTCTGGTTTTCTTGAAATCCTGCCAGGCGATGGATTCACCACTCTCGAAGGTCGCACGGTCCTGACCGCTTGAGATACGATCCGCCATGGTGATGATCCACTGCAAGGGTGTCTCTGGTTTGTGATGACTGGCAGCCAGGTTAAGGAAGATATCGCCTTCGCCCCAGTTTTTGTCGGCAAGGATTGTCGGCATAAGATGAGCCTTTTGCTCAATAAAGGCCGCTGTGTAAAGAGCATGCTGATGTGATGGACGTCCATCCTTATTTGTAGGTTGATAGATGTCGCTGTTGTTATCTTTATATTGCGCCGAAACTTTGATGCATCCTTGCGCAAACTTGCCGATATCGTGCAGCAACCCGGCCAGGGCTACCTTAGTTGTGGTTGCATCCGCCATGTATCCTCCATGATCTTGCAATTTTGAATTATTCCTGTGTAAGTACTGTTAAATTCTATGGTTTGCATCTGCTGCAATGTTGCATAACCCTGTTTTATTATTCGCCTGATGACTCTGGCCTCGGTTTTGCTCAACTGCAGAATAAGATTTGGCTTGTCGGCAAGCGCGGTGATCAGTTTCAGCTTGTCAACCATTACTACCACTCAAGTTTGATACGGTTGCGATCCAAAAGGATGCCGTAGCGGGTTTCCGGGCGGCCACCTTTTGAGGTGATTTCGAGGTTGGTAAGGTGGGTCTGCCCGAAGGTATTTAACAGATCCTTGCGGATCTTCGATTTGTAGGAATTGAAGTTTTCTTTGGAAAGCGAACTGATACCGGTGTCGCTCATTTCACTGATCAGTCTGCTGCCGGGAATTCGGTTGTACATGGCGGAGATACCGGTGCCGTTAATCAATGTTGCTGCATCGAGGTAACAGTCGACGCAGCCGCTACATGGCCGGTTCAGCCGGCAGTTCTTTTTCTGTTCGGCAAAAAATGCATAAAGGGCCAGCTGGGCAGGATGCATGTCCATTTCTGTGCCGCCGAAGACGATCTTACCGTCGGTGAGGTTAATGGTCAGCGTCTTTGGTGTCTCACGGATCATGGCCTGCATAAGTTCGGCGGGAGGGCGGGGCTGATCGAGCAGCCCGTCTCCCAGCATCTCCCGCACCGAGACAAAGGGAATGTTGATAAGCTTTATCTCGGCATAACAAGATTCTTTAAGAAAGGGTTGCCCCTTGTCGTCAGTAAGCTCAACCATGACCGAGTCACGCGGTGGATACCAGAAGTCACGACAACTCTCGAATTCAGGCGAAACCAATACATGAAGGATCCGGTCCTGTGGACGACCATAGAGCTGGGCAGCCAGTGTCAGGCAACTGGTCATAGTCTTCCGACCACCTGCCACCAGGAACCAGACCGCCGTGTCCGGCTGCCGGGTAAGACGAAAAGCGAGCTCCAGACAGGTCTGGAGAAGCACTTCGTTATCTTCCGGGGAAATGATGTCGTTGATTTCGATACCGGTTGAATTCTTCAGGGCATGGATGTTGGCCTGGCTGAAATCGAGATTGTCGGGTGTAAGGCCGAAGTCGGCCAGGAGGTGGTTAATTCGTCGATATGCCGGATCGAATAGTCCGGAGTACAGTCTGTCTTTACCCTGCCTGGTGGTGATGACATGGACAGCATGGACCTGCCGGCCCTCGTGAAACAGGCCATATATAGCCTCTGTGATGACCTGGGGAGAGAGACCGCAGACGGACAACAGGATGTTTTTCATGTTTCCCTTACACTGGTCTGAACAGATATCCTGCCCAGGCCAAAGGAGGTCTGCTTACCCAGATGAACGGTTTCGCAGTAACGAAGCAGAGGGATAAATTCAGTAAGGTCATCTGCTTGATATGTCATGGTCCCGGTGATTCCGCCGATAAGCATGGCGCTTTTTTGTCGGTTGCTGTAGCGCTCGATATCCTTCCAACGGCAGGTCGAGGCAACAGTGCCAACTTTTTCGGCGCGAGCCACGATTCCTCGGTAATCCAGGGACGGTTCATAACCGGGACCGTAAGCGATCTCCAAAGAGGAAATGCGCCGCAATGCTGCTCGGATGAGAAGATGAAACGGTAGACCACTTGAGAGTTTGTTAGCACGTTTGAGGCGTAGTGGAGTGTGGCATGTCACGGCGATTTTATGCGTCCCGACTTCAAAAGCAGAACGTAAGCTCATTTCGGTCGGGGGAAGAGCGGTGGTGAGCGTTCGGCCATCATAAATGCGCTGATCGTTCTGATACACCGCATCCAGGTGAAAGCGGCCATCCCCGTTTCGATTGCCCTTGCCAAGGCCAGCTTTGCCCATCTCCTGAACAGCAAAAACCAGATGAGGCAGAAAGTTGATGGCAGACCCGAACAACGTTATCCCAAAGGAAAAAAGATCGTCAGCCGCATAGTGGCGATTGAGCTCGTCAGGCGGAACGAGTACATAGGGATGGGGCCGCGGGGCAGGCAGGGGCGAAGAAGCATCGATGCCGGTGTTCTGCGGAGCCACTTCGAAGAGATAGGCATAGGCGCAACTTGCGTTGAGGAGACAATCCCGGCACTCCTGGCGGCGGAGGGCACATGCTATCAGCCTGAGGGCATGCCCCAGTCCACCCCGCAAGGTAGATCCTTTGAATACCGGCAGGACGGCTTCCGATTTGAACCGGCACGAAAACCGGTATTCTCCTGTTTGCATTAAACACCCTCCAGTTTGTTAGATGAGGTGGCAATAGTATCACTACTCTCTCTTAATATGAAGAGTTGCAACGTTTCCTTAGGTGTGACGTTGGTATTTTAATTGTTTGACTTTATATGAATTTAATCTAAAGAACAAATTCTTCATACAAATAATGAGGGATTCAGTATCGCTAATTTGAGGAGGTTGAGAACGGTGCCTTGTAATATTTTACCCAACCCTACAAAGAAGTATATGGCTGTTAGGGACTATGCAGACACTAGCAGAGGTGGCATTAGTCGAGGTGGCATTAGTCGAGGTGAAAGTCGTCTCAGTTGTTTTTCTGCAAGATATACAAGTCAAACATACGTACCAGGGTAACCCCAACATTCGTGAAACCAGGTGCAAA